>JAYSYV010000657.1:0-4990 GCA_043727245.1 Chloroflexota bacterium
CTCTGACGGTTGTCCCGACCATTACCACCCTGCGCCAGCACGCCGACACCATCCGCAGGAGCGAACTTAACCGGACTATCCAGGCTCTGGGCGCGGTCACCGACCGGGAAGCTCGCTTGCTGGATGATTTAACCCGCCGGATTGTCAACAAGTTGCTGCACGAACCGACTTTGCGCCTCAAAGAAGTTGCCAACAGCACCGAGGCCGACCTCTACACTGAAATAGTTCGTCATCTTTTTTCGCTCAATGGAGTAAATATCAGTTATGGAACAAAATAAAGCGGGCCTGCTCGCCCCTGACCGGGTTCGGACCTTAGTCGTCGGCACGCGTGGCAGTAAATTGGCCCTCTGGCAGACTAACTGGATAATTGCACGCTTACATGCGAGCCACCCTGAACTGCACGTCGAAACCAAAATTATTACTACTCAGGGCGACCGGATTCAAGACCGCCCTTTGCAAAGCATCAACAATGACGGCTTTTTCGTCCGCGAACTGGAAGACGCTCTCTTAGGCGGCCAGATTGACCTGGCGGTACACAGCCTCAAAGACCTGCCCCACTCCCAACCGGAGGGACTCACTGTTCCAATAATTCCGGGTCGGGTGGATGCCCGCGATGCCCTTATCAGTAAAAATAATCTCAGCCTTGAAGACTTGCCCCAGGGCGCGGTTATTGGAACCAGCAGCACCCGCCGAGCTTCCCAATTACTGGCGGTCCGGCCTGATTTCAAGGTTTTGCCTTTGCGCGGAAACGTTGATACCCGTATGCGTAAGCTTCAGGAAGGCAGCCCCGAAAACTACGATGCGATAATCCTGGCGGCAGCGGGCCTGGAACGGCTCGACCGGGCCGGGGAAATTACCGCCATGCTGCCTTTCTCAACCATGCTGCCCGCTCCTGGTCAGGGTGCTTTGGCCCCGGAGTGCCGGATTGCCGACAGCCGGGTTCTTTCTTATCTAAGTCCGCTAAATGACCCGGCTATCCAGGCCGCCGTGGCAGGCGAAAAGGCTTTTATAGCCGCTTTAGGCGGTGGTTGCATGACCCCGGTCGGTTGCTACCTTGAGATAGTGGAGTGGCAAATTCAGGGCTATGGCTATGTTGGCAGCCCAGACGGGTCAAAGGTCATTAAGGTCGAACTGGCCGGAAACTGGGATGGTTCGTTGCAAGCGGCCAAAAACCTGGGGATGCATCTGGCCGAAATGGCCCTGGAACGGGGCGCTAAACAAATACTGGACGAAGCCCGCGCCGCCGGTTATGTCACCGAGCGCAAGTAATATTTCAACTGGAGATTGTTCCCGATGAGCCAACCAGCCACCACAGTAGAAAATCGTCCTTTGCTGGGCAAAAAGATTGTGGTGACACGCGCCCGTCAGCAAGCCAACGCTTTACTTGCCCGATTGAACGCTCTAGGGGCTGAAACGATCGAATTTCCGGTTATCCAGATTGTCCCGCCCGAAAGCTTTGCGCCAATGGACAACGCCATTACCCGGCTGAATGAGTTTGACTGGGTAATTTTTACCAGTGTCAACGGGGTCGAATACTTCTGGCAGCGTCTGGAATTTTCCCATAAGTCCGTCGAATCCATGTCCGGCCTGAAAGTGTGCGCGATTGGTCCGGCTACCGCCGCTGCTCTGGCTCAACGTGGTGTTATCCCCACCCTGGTCCCCCAGAAATTTGTCGCTGAAGGCATCCTGGAAGATTTAGGCCAGGTGGCCGGTCAGCGTTTTTTGTTGCCACGCGCCGAACTGGCTCGCGAAGCTCTCCTGGAAGGTTTGGAAGCCCAGGGCGCTATTGTCGAGCAACTTGTAGCCTACAGGACAGTTGTTGCGGACGAGCTTGCTTCAGGCAGTTTCGGTGCGGCTGAACTGGTAAAATTGCTTGAAATGGGCCAGGTAGACCTCGTAACATTTACGTCTTCCAGCACCGTCCAGTTTTTTGCGAACCGGCTGGCGGTCGTTACAAAGGAAACTTTGCCCCGCTTGCTTTCAAAGACGTTAGTAGCTTGTATCGGCCCGATTACCGCCGGAACCGCCCGCGAACTAGGTCTTACAGTTGGCCTGGAAGCCCCCGAATTTACAGTTGACCACCTCGTCCAGGCCATTCTGGATTATTACGAAAGTGTCTAAGGTTCTACGTTCTACATATAAAAGGAGTAGTTTAATGTCAGTTAGCGATTTAACGAATGGAAAAGGGGTTTCCAGCTATCCGAAACCGGCGGTGGTGGAAACCGACAGCGAAAAGGCAATGCGGCAAAAGCTTGGCCTCCAGGGTGGGCGGGTGATGGGTGAAAACCCCGAAATACAGGTTGAATATAAACACAATACCAGCCTCCAGCAATTTGTGAAATACAGCTTTTACAAGCTCGACCCGGCTTTTCGTCGTCTGCCTGGCCCTGAGCGCGAACAGGGTATAAAAGAATTTCTGGCGGTCATGGAAGACCTCTATCCGCGTGGCGAATTGCTGCGGCCCTATAGTCTGAGCGGTGTCCGGGGCGACTGCGATTTTATGCTCTGGCATGTCGTACCCTGTAATAAAGATGGCGAATCACCCAGCGGCCTTGAACGCTTTATGGAAGTAAATTCAACCGTTCTGTCAACCGGGCTGGGTGCTTACCTGACCATGCCCTATCACTACTGGGCCATGACCAAGCGTTCGATTTACACCGACGACCATCACCACGAAGGCAGCGAGAACGACCGTTTGCGGGTAGAACCCTGGGGATCGAAATATCTTTTTGTGTATCCTTTCGTGAAGAACCGCCCCTGGTACTTGCTTTCGGCAGAGGAACGCAAGAGCATCATGCGTGAACATATCGTGATGGGCCACAAGTACCCTACCATCAAGCTCAATACCTCCTATTCGTTCGGCCTGGATGACCAGGATTTTGTAGTTGCTTTCGAGACGGATTTCCCGGCTGATTTCCTTGATTTGGTCCAAGAATTACGTGAAACCGAGAGCAGTCTTTACACTGTCCGGGATGTGCCTATCTTTACCTGTGTTTCGACTACAGTCGAGCAAATTGTAAAGAACATGGGCCTTTAGGAAAGAATAATAATGAATTTCGAGAAATCAAAAACTCTGCACGAACGGGCCAGCCAGCTAATTCCGGGCGGCGTAAATAGCCCGGTGCGAGCCTTTAGAGGCGTGGGCGGCAATCCGCTCTTTATCGAACGGGGCGAAGGCCCGTACATGTATGATGCCGACGGCAACCGCTTCATTGATTACGTTTTAAGCTGGGGTCCGTTGATTCTGGGCCATGCCGAAGCTTCCGTGGTTGAAGCGATTATTGACCAGGCCCGGCGCGGCAGCAGTTACGGTGCGCCGACGGCCCTGGAAACTGAACTGGCCGAAATGATTACCGGGGCGATGCCCGCTGTTGAAATGATTCGCTTCGTCAGCAGCGGGACCGAGGCCACCATGAGCGCCCTGCGCGTGGCCCGCGCTTTCACCGGACGCAACAAGATTCTCAAGTTTGAAGGCTGCTATCACGGCCACGCTGATTTTCTCCTGGTTCACGCCGGTAGCGGTGTTGCCACCCTCGGTTTGCCCGATAGTCCCGGTGTTACAGCCGCGAACGCCCTCGATACCCTGACCGCCCCTTACAACAACCTGGAAGTAGTCGAAACCCTTTTCGCCACCAATAAAGGCCAGATTGCCGCTATTATTGTCGAGCCGGTCGCGGCTAACATGGGCCTGGTCCTGCCTGAAAACGGCTTCCTGGAGGGCTTGCGGGCTATCACTGAACGTGAAGGGGCTTTGCTCATCTTTGATGAGGTTATGACTGGCTTTCGCATCGGCGGCGCTGGCGGAGTCCAGGGCTTGACAGGCATTCAGCCCGATATGACTACCCTGGGTAAAGTCATCGGCGGCGGTCTGCCGGTGGGAGCTTACGGTGGGCGGCGAGATATTATGAAGCTGGTCGCGCCCAGTGGGCCGGTTTACCAGGCCGGGACACTCAGCGGCAATCCCCTGGCGATGTCCGCCGGTATCGCGACCCTAAAGCAAGTGTTAGCGCCGGGCTTCTACGAAAAATTAGAGCAGAAAATGGCCCGGCTGGCCGAAGGGATGCATCAGGCTTGCCAGCAGAGTCCGGTCCCGGTCTATTTCAAATCAATCGGGACCAAGTTCGGCCTGTTCTTTACCGCCGAAGAAGTCCATAATTATGCCGAGGCTAAAAAGGCTGATACGAAAGCTTATGCCCGTTTCTTCTGGAGCATGATTCAGCAGGGGATTTATTTAGCTCCCAGCCAGTTTGAAGCCGGGTTCCTATCCAGCGCCCATACCGATGAGCATATCGAATTGACCGTTAAAGCCGCCAGCCAGAGTTTTACCAGCCTGGCGGAGCAACCTGCGGTCTAGCCAGGGCTTTATGCAAGAGAAAACTGCTATCCTGCTAGTCGGACACCCTGGCTGCTGGTACTGAAAATGGAGTTGTAGTTATGCTAAGTGAAAGAGAAATTCTGACCGGCACTAACCGGGCCAACCTGCCAAACCGGCCTCGCCGGACCCGCCGCACCGAAAACTTGCGCCGGATGGTCCGCGAAACTCGCCTGTCGGTAGATAATTTTATTTACCCGCTTTTTATTGCTGAATCTATCAAGGAAGAAGTTGAAATCGGCTCTATGCCGGGGGTATACCGCTGGCCCGTCGAACGAGTGGCCCGCGAGGCCGAGTCAATCGCCAAACTGGGTATCCCGGCGGTCCTGCTTTTCGGTATCCCTGACTTCAAAGACCCGGTTGGTAGCGAAGCCTATAATCCAAACGGCGTGGTCCAGGCCGCTGTGCGCGAGATTAAAAAAGCCGTACCGGAACTGATTGTCATTACCGATGTCTGCCTGTGCGAGTTTACCGACCACGGCCATTGTGGCGTGGTTGACGCGAGCGGCTATGTCCAGAACGACCCGACCCTGGATTTGCTGGCAAAAATGTCGCTGTCCCACGCCGAGGCCGGGGCCGACATAATCGCCCCTTCCGATATGATGGATGGCCGCATCG
>JAYSYV010000658.1:0-1548 GCA_043727245.1 Chloroflexota bacterium
TCGTGGATGAACTCAACTGGACCGCCGTTTCGGCTCGCTACAGTCAGATTTTTCAAATCGCCAGCGGCCACCTCAGAGCTTAACAGGCAGTTTCAAAACCGTAATAGTTAAAACTATACTGGTTTCTGGGCCTGGTCTGAATACTGGTTGGAGTCGCCGTCATCAGGTGTACCACCGAGTTGGCCGTTACCCTGGCCGCTGCTCTGGTGAGCGCGAACATCAGACATACCAGAGGTGCTGGAAGGAGTGGCCTCATTTCCACGGGCTTGCAAACCGCCTTCCCGGTATTCGGGGGTCTGGTTGTTATTCGGCTGGTTGGAGTCCAGCGCCTGTTTCTCGCCGCCGTAACCGGTTGTGCCTTCCTTCAAATCGCTTACACTGCTGTCGGGTTGGGCCTGGTTTTGCTGTGGGTTGCTCATCGAATTTGTTTCTCCCGCTTGAACATTTAGCGCACTGCCTACCTCAATATTGGAAGCGGCCGCACTCGGATTATTTGACTGGACGCTGCTGCTCTGGTTTGAAGAAGCCCGTACCTGAACCCGGCGGTTAGTGGACAGGCTCAATTTAGGTAGTTGAACCTTTAAAACACCATTGTCAAGGCTGGCCTCGACTTTATCGGGGTCCAAGACTTCCGGCAACCGGACAGTCCGGTAAAAAGCACCGGAGCGGCGTTCCCGGTAAATGAAATTTCGGCCCGCATGTTTTTCTTCTGGAGAAGCGCTTTTACCGCGCAAAGTAACAGTTTCCCGGTCCACCTGAATTTCAATATCATCCGGTGAAACACCCGGTAGTGAGGCTTCCAGTTCGTAGCCGGTCTCGGTTTCGTAAACGTCCAGGGCGATACTCAAAGGGCTGGACTGGGCCGAGTTCAGCCAGTTGTTGGGTAGGCGTTCATCCATCCAGCGGTCCATAGTCTGACGCATATTATCGAAATCTCGAAAAGGATTCCAGCGGTCCATACTCATAAAAATTACCTCCTTGTAACTTACCGTTTACATCGAAGTATTTGATTGGGAAGTGGGCGGCAAGTTGGTATTCTGAAAATTGGTTTGACCCAGGCTGGACGGACCGGGTAAATTCTGGCTGGGCTGACTGGGCTGGGCCTGACTATTGTTGCCGCTAAAGGCTCTGCTCGCCGCATAGGAAACTAGTCCACCCAGTGCTGCCTGCGCTATCGGATTATTCAGAAGACCGCCAAGTCCACCTAAACCACCCTGATTCTGGTTATTGTTATTACCAATGGCAGGTTGTTGTTGATTACCAAAGCCACCAAAAGCCCCGCCGAGCGCACCCAGGCCGGATTGCGACTGGCCGCCTCCGCCGAGCGCACCCAGACCGGATTGAGATTGACCGGATTGAGATTGGCCTCCGCCCAATATACCACCCAGTAAGCCTGAGCTGCGAGCCATGTTAAACAAGTTGCCCAGGTCCAGGGGCGAGGCTTTGCGAGGGTCAGTAGTGCTAACCCCGGCCTGATGCGGGTCAATGCCATTTTGTTTGGCTGCGTCAATCAGGCTGCTAAAGAGGCCCATCTGTTCCACTTTAGGC
>JAYSYV010000659.1:0-1547 GCA_043727245.1 Chloroflexota bacterium
TCTTCCAGGGGTTGGCGTAAGTTGTCCAGCAGGGGTTGTCCAAATTCGGGCAACTCGTCCAGGAATAAAATGCCCCGGTGGGCCAGGGATATTTCGCCGGGTCGCGGATTGCGTCCGCCGCCGACCAGGCCCGCGTTCGAGATGGTGTGGTGAGGAGAGCGGAAGGGCCGCGCCCGCATCAGGGGCATCCCGGCGGGTAACAGGCCGCTAACACTGTAAATTTTGGTAACTTCCAGGGCTTCGTCTATGGTCATGCGCGGCAAAATGCTGACCGTCGTCCGGGCTAAAAGGGTCTTTCCTGAACCGGGAGGTCCACTAAAAAAACAGTTATGGCCACCACTCGCGGCGACTTCCAGGGCGCGTTTGGCGTGTTCCTGGCCCTTGATTACCGCAAAGTCATAACTACTGTCCCCGCCATCCTGGTCCAGGCCCAGCACATCCGGGTTGAAATAATGGCGCGGAATTAGTTCCTGGCCGGTCAGGTGGCGCACCAGGGCCGCGAGCGATTCGACCGGATAAACTTCCAGGTCTTCCAGCAAGGCCGCTTCCGCAGCGTCGCTGGCCGGGACAAAAACCCGCTTGATACCCTCGCGCCGCCCCACCGAAACCATCGCCAGGATGCCGTCAGTGTGTCGGACCGTCCCATCCAGCGAAAGCTCGCCCAGGAAAAGAGTACGGTCCAGCGCGGCGGAAAGTTGCTCGCTGGCAAGCAAGATGCCGACGGCAATCGGCAGGTCGTAGGCCGGGCCTTCTTTACGCAGGTCGCCCGGTGCCAGGTTGACTGTAATTTTCTTGATAGGGAAAACCGCCCAACTGTTGCGAATGGCCGACCGGACTCTTTCTTTAGCTTCCTGGACGGCGGCATCGGGCAGCCCGACCACCAGGAAATTCGGCAATCCGGCGTTACTGATGTCCACCTCGACTTCGACCAGCGAACCTTCCAACCCTACCACGGCACACCCTAAAACTTTTGCCAGCATTGCACACCGGGCCTTCTATTTATTTATTATGTTGGACTTAAATCCGATAAGTACTTGAAGCGTGGTTCGATGCTATCATACAAAAATAAACTTGTAAAGGTCGGTTGATTTAATAGTAAATGTCCTTTTAGGCATATTAGCCACTTTACAGACCGGGACAAACGTTCTAAAATAATCACATTAAGTTATATAAGAACCGCACTTTTAACCGGCCCAGAAATCAGGAGTACCCTTGAAATGGAAGAACCCCAGGCAAAGACTGTTTCCCAGGCGAGTGATAAGCAGGATGGCTGCTCGGTGGATTGGAGCTGGCTGCAAGGTCGGACAATCGCCGACGCTACCAACGACTTAAAATCTTTAACCATCCGGTTTGAAGACGGCCAGACCTTCAAAATCCAGGCTTTGACCTATAAAGGGGAAGCTTTTCTATCTTTCACGCCCTACCAGGACCCGGACAAAAAGAAATGAAAAGTGACGAAAGCGGCGGCGCATCCCCGGTGCAACGTTATACCCAGTCCATTCGTCAGATGCTGCCCGACGACCGGCCTCGCGAGAAACTGGTTAAAT
>JAYSYV010000660.1:0-4988 GCA_043727245.1 Chloroflexota bacterium
CCGGGTCTTCGCCTTTATGGTTGCAACTGGTCTTTGCCGGGTTTGTCGGAGGGGCGGGCTGCTTGTTGGGTTCAGTAATCGCTTACTGGATTGGCCTGGCCGGGGGTAGGCCGCTGGTCGTTAAATACGGCAAATACATTTTTATCAATACCGGCCACCTGGATATTGCCGAGCGTTGGCTCCACCGTTGGGGAGCGTTGGCAACTTTTATCTCACGGCTCTTGCCGGTGGTCCGTACTTTTATCAGTTTGCCCGCCGGGGTAGTCCGAACACCTTTCATTTCGTTCTGCGTCTACACTTTCGTCGGCTCTTTCATCTGGTGTCTGGGCCTGGCCTGGATTGGCAACATCTTAGGCCCGAAATTCGAGGAATTGCGCGAGTCAATTGGCTGGATTGATTATCCGATAGCCCTGATAATAGTGGGCCTGGTAATCTGGTTTGTGTGGCATTCGATCAAAAGCCGCCGCAAAGGCCCGCCTACCGGCGACCAGCGAGAAATCCAACCGGCCAAGCAAGCAACTACTAGCGAGTAAAGCGGTCTAAAGCCTGTTTATAAAGATAAAGTAACCTGATAATTAGCCAGCTTCAGGTGTAAAAATAAACTTTATCGTTAAAAAGAATGCTATTTTTGCCTTATTCAAGTAAGACTTATTCAGGGGGAAATGCGGGGTTAGAAGTAGCAATTAAGGTCAAAGCGTGTTAATATATTAATATTGCATGGCTTGTAAACGCCTGATGTCGAATTCGTCACCCGGTTAACAAATAAGATTTGGTTGTAGTATGAACCAGCCGCTTCAATTTTACAAAGACCTGGAACCGGATCTTTTCCCCGAAGAGATTTTGCGGCGATGCCGTATTCGGGCCGGTTTATCTCAGGAGGAGTTAGCTAATCTGGTCGGCCTGACCAGTAGCCGGATGATCCAGAGTTGGGAGGGCGGCTTTGCTTTGCCAAAACCGGCCCGCCTACGCATCCTCATTGAAGTTTTCTATAAACAAAGAGCTTTTGGGTCCGGCCAGGAGCTTGAAGAAGCCCGGCGTTTATGGCTCAACATCAAGAATTTTTACGAGTCGAACTCCGAGAAACTTCTCTCTTATCCGCATTTTGACCCCAACTGGTTTGAAAAAGATGTGCTGAAAGCCGGGAACGAGCCTACGACCGCGCCACTTCCTTTGCCGGTTGCGCCGGTTAAAGTTTCCTCCTCCCTGCCTCTTTCGGCCCATTCCATAATTGGCCGGGAAACCGAATTAGACGAAGTTACGGATTTATTACTTTTCCAAAAAGAAAGATTGGTAACGCTGACCGGGGCCGGTGGGTCGGGCAAAACCAGGCTGGCTTTAGAGGTAGTCACCCGGCTTGGCCCTTCTAACTTTAAGGATGGCATTTTCTTCGCGGCCCTGGAAACCCTTAATTCGACCAGTTTATTGATCCCGCAATTAGCCTCTACCCTGGAAATTGCCCAGCCTGACTCAACTTCTTTATTGGAAGTAGTCAAAGGCTTTCTGAGCAAACGGCAGCTTTTGCTGGTCCTGGATAATTTTGAACAACTGCTTCCGGCGGCCTCAGTCATGGCCGAACTGTTGCAGGTGGCTCCCGGTCTGCAAATGCTGATAACGAGTCGTGAGCCGCTGCGAATTAAATACGAGCGTGAATATGGGGTTGCGCCCCTAAGATTGCCCGTTTTCTCAGATGAAAAGCCAGAGCTGGAAAACCTGGCCGCCAACCCGGCGGTAGCTTTTTTCTGCCAGCGGGCCAGTCTTGCCAACCTCGATTTCACCTTTAATCAGGCCAACGCCGAGGCCATAGCCCAAATATGCCAGAAGCTGGACGGGCTGCCGCTGGCTATCGAATTAGCCGCCGGCCGGGCTAACCTGCTTACCCCGGCTCAAATCCTGGCTCGCCTGGATAATCGCTTCAAGCTGCTGGCTAGCTCCTCCCTGGCCTTTTCCAGCCGCCACCGGACCCTGCATGGCGCTCTGGAATGGAGTTACGATTTGCTCGAACCAGCCGAGAAAAGCCTGTTTGCCCGGCTGGCCGTTTTCGCCGGAAGCTTTAGCGTGGAGTCAGCCGAAAGCCTCTGCGGCGATAACACTTCCGAGGTTCTCGATGGCCTGGATTCGCTCATCAACAAAAACTTGGTCCACCGGGTCAGGAACCCGGAGGGTCCGATTCGCTGCCAGATGTTGCAAACTATTCGCGATTATGCCCTGGAAAAACTGGCCTGGATGGGTCCAGGCGAAGAAACTCGCCTATACGGGCGGTTTGAAACCTATTACCTGGAACTGGTCGAAAGCAGTGAACCGCACTTTCGCGGCAGCGAGCAGGGCGCAATTCTCGATGCCCTGGAACAGGAATTCCCCAATATCCGGGAAGTTATCCAGCGGTCCTTCCTGAAAGATAACGCTATGGCGGCCCTGCGGATAGGCGGCGCTTTGTGGTATTTCTGCTGGGTACGCGGCTACGTTGGGGAAGGCCGAACTTATTTAGAGAAAGCCCTGGCTTTGCCTCTGTCGGACGAAGCCGCCAGGGCCAAAGCCTTGAACGCCGTCGGGAACCTGGCCGATATTCAGGGTGATATTGATTTATCGCTACATTATTTCACGAACTGCCTGGAAGCTTACCGCAAACTTGCGGATGAAAGGGGCATGTCCATAGCCTTAAATAATATGGGTAATGTTACCTCAATCAAAGGGGATTACCAGGCCGCGAAGAATTATTTAGAGCAGAGTCTGGAATTGCGTAAACATGCAGGAGATCAAAAAGGAGTAGCCGACTCCCTGAACAATCTGGGCCGGTTAGCTCGTTTAATGGGCGATCCTGCCGCTGGCCTGGAGTATTATAAAGCAACCCTGGTGTTAGGACGACAATTAAAATATTGGAGTATCGTAGCTCAGGTTTTGAGTAACCTGGCAAATTTGACTCTGAACCTGGACGATTTGGAGGCCGCCAAGCATTATGCCCAGGAAAGCTACAATTTAGCCCAGGAAATGAATAACAAAGCCATGACTGTCTTCAGTCTGGTATCCCTGGGGCAGATTGCCTTTGAGTCTGCGGACTATCCGGCGGCCCTGGCTCATTACCAGGATGGGTTAGAATTAAGCCAGCAATTGGAAGATAGGCTGCAAATTGGCAGTTGTCTGGACGGACTTGGCCGGGTATTCACCGAAATTTCGCATTTGGACGATGCTGCTCGCTACCTGGAAAAGAGTAGAGGACACTTCGAGGTGGTAGGCTCTCGACAGGGTATCCTGAATGGTTTGCTTTCGCAAGCCAGCCTTATCGCCCGTCAGGGAAACCTTCAGGAGGCCGCTGCGCTCTTAAACAAACTGAACCTTCTTCAAATAGAGTGGCATACCTATCTGGAAGCCCTGGACCGGCGTTATTATCAAAAAATACGAGAAATTTGTGGTCAGTAGTCACTGGCTACTTTTTGAGCTTTAAAATAATGAAGGCCATAGCCGCGATTTAAGGCTATGACCTCCTGAGAGTTAGGTTGAGGAGGGGAAAATTGTCTTTTCAACAATCATAACCCTATTTAACCTGAAAGTTTTTAAGGCGAAGTTATCCCGATGTTAACAGGTTATAAACGAGGGATAACTGATTGAAAATAGGCGCATTTGTTATACAAAGCACAAACTGTCTTAATTGCATAAACCTGCCCGGTTAGGTTAAAATAATGTTGATACAGTTTTGGTAGTTTTTACCATTTCTAGTTTGACAGGAGCATATTCTAACCCGGACCTCTATTAAGCGAATAGACTGGGCAAAGAGGTAGGTGGAACTGCAATGAAAGCAGTGGTGATGGCAGGTGGTGAAGGTTCGCGTCTGCGCCCGTTAACTTTAGGTCGGCCCAAGCCGATGGTTCCGGTGGTGAACCAGCCGGTGATGGCCCATATTATTGATTTGCTCAAAAAACACGGTATAACCGATATTATTGTCACTCTGCAATACCGGGCGGAAGATATTCAGGACCATTTCGGCGATGGCAAGAGTATGGGCGTAAATATTCAGTATACCATCGAGGAAACTCCGCTCGGTACGGCAGGCAGTGTTAAATTAGCCGAAGAATTCCTGGATGAGCCTTTTATCGTAATTAGCGGCGATGCCCTGACCGACTTCGACCTGACCGCCTTGATGCAATTCCATAAAGAATCCGGCGCAATGGCGACTTTAACCCTCACTCGCGTATCCAACCCGTTAGAGTACGGCCTGGTTATCATCGGGGAAGATGGTCGGGTCCGCCAATTCCAGGAGAAACCAAGCTGGGGAGAGGTTTTTTCGGATACGGTTAATACCGGCATTTACATGCTCGACCCTAAAATCTTCCAGTATATGGAAAAAGGCCAGAATTACGACTGGAGCCGGAATATCTTCCCGCTGATGCTGGAAAAAGGCGACCAGATTTATGGCTACGTGGCCGAGGGTTACTGGTCGGATGTTGGTAGCCTGACCGACTATATGCGGGCGACCGCCGATATGCTGGAACAGGTCATGCATATCGAATTACCTGGCAAGCACATCGGCGGGCGCATCTGGGTGGACGAAGATGTGGAAATTGCCCCGGATGCCCAGCTTTACGGCCCGATTTATCTTGGTCCAGGTGTCAAAGTCAAGGGCGGAGCCATCATCCGAGGACCGACGGTTATCCGCGACTTTACGATTGTTGATAACCGGGCCACAATTGACCGCAGTATCATCTGGCGCAACAGTTACATCGGCGAACGGGCTGAATTGCGCGGCTGTATCGTGGGCCGCCAATGCAACATCAAGGGCCGGTCTATGCTTTTTGAGGGGGTGGTGCTGGGCGACAACAGCATCGTGGGCGAAAGCGCCGTCATCGCTCCCAACGTGAAAATCTGGCCTAGCAAAGAAATCGAGCGCGGGGCGATGGTCAATAGCTCGATTATTTGGGGCAGCCAGGGCCGTAGGATTTTGTTCGGTCGCTATGGTGTCACCGGACTGGTTAACGTGGATATTACTCCCGAATTTG
>JAYSYV010000661.1:0-4987 GCA_043727245.1 Chloroflexota bacterium
CTTTTCTGACGTAGTCTGTGTCGCCTTTCTCTGCGCTTTCTGCCCCATACAAAAGGGGTCGGTTCTTTGTTTCAGCCCGAAGCTCCAGCCACTGTATTATTTGCTCGGGTGTTTCGGGCTGGCTTCCTTCTAACCCTCGCCGTTTAAGGATCCTTTGAATGCTTTCGGCCATATTCAGCCAGCTTCCTCCTAGTGGCGTAAATAAAGGCATAATTCCCCGGTTGAAAAGCCACACCATCAATTCGGGAGTATGATGACCAAGGTCGTTTTCCCAGGTGTTGAAGGAACTGGCGGCTCTGTTGAACGGCTTGCCGGGGTAATCGGTGGGGTAGGGCAATTTCTCACCCCAATAGAGGTGCAAAAGTTGACCTTGTTCGGCCAGGTAAATCGCGTAAGCTGTATGCTCGGTTTCCAGCAAAAAGAGGCGCAGTTCTTTCAGAAAGTGAATCGGAATAGTTTCCCGGCCCTTTTCAGGTTGGTTTCTAAAGTTTTATTTAATATCGCCGGCAATCATAATCGCCACGGTATCACCGGTGTGATAGTTAGCGGTTTTGAGAGAGCGGGTAAATTCGTTATCCAGGCTTAACAACTGGTCAGCCGGAGCAATCGCCAGGATAACTTTACTGGCCGAGCGGTTGAAGGCCAGCATGGTAAAACTTACGGCCCCACGGTCTTTGGGCGGTTGAGGCTGGGGCAGTTCCTTCCAGTTACGCTTATTGACAAAAGTCCCGCGCCAGTAGTCGGCCCCTTCCTGGGGAGTATCGCGCAGCACATAGACCGACACATCCAGGGTTTTAAGATTCTTGGTTTCTTCGGCAAACTGGGCCAGAACGATGTTCTGATTGGTGATACTAAGCGGAAAACGGGCCGCGTTTGGGGGAGCTGGTAAATCTTCCTTCACGCCCACAAACAGGCCCGCATAGCCGCAAAAGAAAACTCCCAGCACCATCACGATCGGCACAATCAACCGCCGCCAGCGTACCCGTTCGACTTCAATTCCTGGGGTTGCCACATTCTCCGCCAAATTTCCTGCCTCCTTCGCCCGCCGCTTTGCCGTTTTGGACTTTTTTATTCCACTTTTCTAACCCGGCTATTATACACTTTTAGCTTGAGTATTCTACTTGCTTTTTACCGGCCAGCAACTTTGTTGATTAAATGCCAATAGGCATAATAGCAACATAATAGCGCAATTTTTTGACATTCGGAGGGGCTTTTCTTGGGTATAATTTAATCGTTTCAACTTTGCTCCGGTAAATATAGTATCTTTAGAAAGGCTTAACCTGCTGATGAAACTTCAAAGTGAGCAAATCGCGCAGTTTTTCGACAAGGGTTATTTAGTGGTGGAAAACGTATTTTCACCGGATGACCTGGCCCCGGTTATTGCGGCCTATGATAAGTTTATAGCTCAACGGGCTATTGAGCTTAAAACCCAGGAGAAAATCCAGGATATATGTGAAGGCTTACCGTTTGAAAAGCGGTTCGCGGCCCTGTATGCCCAGAGCAATGAAATTGAAGAAGACCTGGACATTATGCGGGCGCGGCTTGAGGGGATGTACAACTTTTTGTTCAATGAAAAGCTGTTAGATGTAGCGGAAAGCTTGCTTGGTGGCGAGATTATCTCTAGTCCAGTCCAGCATATCCGGGCCAAGATACCTACAAACATAATCGCTGACGGTGTACCGCACTATATCCAGAATGTACCCTGGCATCAGAATGCCTCTGTCACGCTGGAAGATGCCGACCCTTACAATGTTTTCACCTTCTGGATACCGCTGGACACCTCAAAACCTGCTCTATTTTGAATTAAGTTTGCAAAAATAGGTTGATTAACATAATCTTTATTCTAGCATATCCTGGTTGACAAGGCTCCTTCAAAAAGGTATAATGCGGCGTATTCGGTGAGGCTGTGCTAAAGCTGTGCTTTGCCGGGAGGCTAGTTTTTACGGGTGGTACGCGAACTGGCTTAGCACGCTGTCTTGAAAACAGTCGCCCGAGAGGGTTAGAGGTTCAATTCCTCTACCACCCGCCACTACAACCAAAAATAATTTCCGCGCGATAGACTGGGTAACCGACCAATGGGGAGGTGCCAGAGAGGTCGAATGGGGCCGCCTGCTAAGCGGTTATAGCCTAATCCGCTATCGAGGGTTCGAATCCCTCCCTCTCCGCCATTCAACTCAGACGTAAGCGCGGTTTTTATTTTTATAACTTCTCTCACAATTCATACTCGATTCAAACGTATTTATAACAATTCACACGCTATAATATAGCTATAGGGTAACCTGGCAATTATTAGGTACTTTGTAGAGCGCACGGGTTTCCCGTCCCCCTCTGAATAGCTTATCTCAACCCTGAAAAATTGGGTAAGAGCCTTTCCCCCAAAGTACCCGCACCACTATACCTAAAAGTTTTACTTTACAGCCTGTCCCAGGGCTTAATATTCTATTGCCCTTTCTGGTCGCTATGTGTAACTGGACTGTAATCGAATTACAGCCCGACCCCAAAGTGAAAGTGTTGTTTAAAAATATAATATCCTGCTATTCTGCCTTGCTTTTTGAGAAAACGATGCTACTTATTCCCTCTCTACGGTTGCTTACCCTCCCCCTATGGTGGAGCAGCCCCGGTAAAAACTTCCAGGGTACTTTTCTCAGATTTATTTTTAAAATTGAGCGACAACTGCAAACACCGGGAAAGTCTAAAGAATTTTCTCCTATAAATTGAAAAATAAGCTAAAAAACTCAGGCCCGAAAATAGCGGGAATTATAGAAAGAATAATATTAAGATATGAGAAATTTCTCAACAAACGCTCAGGGCGGGGGTGATGGACCGCATATGGGTGGCGAAGGTGGCGGGCGTGGCCGCGCCAAGCCCAAAGACGGTTTTAGTCTGAGCATGGTCTTCGGAGCGTTTAGCAGCTTACCGCGTGTCCTCAAACTGGTCTGGTCCACCAATGCCTTCTACACCCTGGTCCTGGGCGCAATTACGGTTGTGCGCGGTTTCTCGCCTGCCGCCAGCGCCTGGGTTACAAAACTGGTTATTGACAGTGTTATCGCGGCTTTGCCGCCTAAAAACGGCCCGGTCAGCGAGGTCGTCTGGCTGGTGCTGCTCCAACTGATTATTACGGTTGGCAGCAGTTTGCTCGGTACACTCAGCAATATCATTCAGCAACTTCTCCAGGAACTGGTTGCCAACCGGGTTCGCCTGATGGTCATGGAAAAGGCCAACACCCTGGACCTGGCCTTCTTTGAAAATCCCGAATTTTACGACAAATTGCGCCAGGCCCAGGAACAGTCTACCTACCGCCCGGTCCAGATGGTTTCGCAGACCTTTGACCTGGTGCGAACCTTTATAACTTTTCTCTCAATGATTTTCTTGCTGGTCCGGTTAGAATGGTGGATTGCCGTCGTGGCCCTGATTGTACCAATTCCAGCCTTTATCGCCGATAGCCGCTACGGCTGGATGGGTTATCAGCGCATGCGCCGCCAGTCCCCCGAACGCCGCCAGATGAGCTACTTTGAAAACGTCATGACCACCGACTCCTTTAACAAAGAAGTCAAGCTCTACAACCTGGGCAACTTCTTCGTGGAGCGTTTCCGCAAGTTAGCAACCCAGGTCTACGTCGAAAACAAAGTGATTTTAGTCCGGCGCTACCTGATTAGCTTTCTGTGGTTGAGCCTCAGCCTGGGGGCCAATGCGGCCATTTACCTGTACGTAGCCCTGCAAGCGGTCGCCGGGCGGATTACCCTGGGCGATTTGACCCTCTACAGCCAGGCCGCCCAGCAGGTCAGCAGCAGTTTCCAGGGATTACTGAGCGGTATTTCCAGCACCTATGAGAACAATCTGTTTGTGGGTACGCTCTTTGAGTTCCTGGAATACCAACCGGCCATCCTATCACCCGAAAAGACTTTCCCGATCAACGGCGACAGCGGCACTGAGTCGCGTGGCCTCAGCCTGGAATTTCGCAACGTCAGCTTTACCTATCCCGGCAAGACCGTACCGGCCCTCAATAACGTCAGCTTTAAAGTTGATTCGGGCGAGGCGATTGCACTGGTCGGGCGCAACGGGGCCGGAAAGACCACTATCGTCAAGCTGTTGAACCGGCTCTACGACCCGGACGCAGGTGAAATTCTGGTGGGTGGTCGCAACGTCAAGGACTACGACCTGACCGAACTACGCTCTCAGGTTGGGGTTATTTTCCAGGATTATGTGACTTACTTTATGTCGGCCCAGGCCAACATTGGCATCGGTCAGCTCAGCCAGGTTGAAAATACCGAACTGGTCAAACAGGCCGCGACCAAAAGTGGGGCTAATGAGGTCATTGAAAAACTGCCGAAAGGGTACGATACTATGCTGGGCCGCTGGTTCAACGAAGGAACCCAACTTAGCGGAGGCGAGTGGCAAAAGATTGCCCTGGCACGAGCTTTTATGCGCGATGCCCGTATTCTGGTACTGGACGAGCCAACCAGTTCGCTGGATGCCCAGGCCGAGTATGATGTTTTCGCCAAGTTCCGCGAATTGACCGCCGGTAAGACCGCCATCTTTATCTCGCACCGCTTCAGTACAGTGCGTCTGGCCGACCGGATTTTCGTAATCGAGGAAGGCGAGTTGAAAGAGGAAGGCTCGCACCAGGAATTGCTGGCCCTCGAAGGTCGTTACGCCCAGTTGTTCAACCTTCAGGCCAACGCCTACCGCTAGAAGATAGTTGCCAGTAGTCAGAATATTGATTAAGTCGAAAGCCCGGTGTATCCTGTATAAAAAGCACAGGGCTTTTGATTATAAGTAAATCGGAATGCGCTTTATACGCTCTATCTCTCAATTGGCTTTGAACTAATCCAGGCGTAATAGACCTGCCTGACCTTAGCTTTCTTCAAATACAACAAAAGTAAAAGTAATAAGTGAATGTTGGCGCATTGTTTTGCCCTTTCTTTAGGAGCTTGTTAAGAAGATTTTCACGCAGATTTTTTGATTTAATTGAATTTGATTTGAATAC
>JAYSYV010000662.1:0-1546 GCA_043727245.1 Chloroflexota bacterium
TCGGAGAGAACCTTATTTTGGCCGAAAGGGTACTACCTGTAGTTCTAAATTGAGACGCTTTGTCTATAAGTGGTAGTCATTTCGATTACTCCGACAGGCTGCTAGTTACTTCTAACTACTCCTGGCAATTAAACTTGCTCGTAAAACACCAAAGTTACCTGACTCTAACGATGCCAAACCCAGCCGGTCAGGTTACACTGGTAATAAGCAAAGAAGAACGCAAACAATTAGAAGATAGCAACTGATGTAAGCAGTTGTTGGAATTTGATAAATAGGGAGAAGGAAGGAAGGAACAGTTTAGCTATGACAAGTCAGGATAACAAAGCCCTTGACCAGCAATTTGTGGAACAGGTCTTTAATAATAATAAAAGTGAATTGTTCAAGAATTTTTATGCTCCTGAAATTGTTGACCATATGTTGGTAGACGCGACAATGCTTCGCAAGGCTTTTCCCGACTTACATTATATTATTGAAGACCAGATTGCGGAAGAAGATAAAGTTGTAACCCGCTGGACGGCAAGCGGTACTCACCGAGGTGAATTAGTTAGCAATCAGCATCCACATTCCCCGGCTATTCTACCCACCGGAAAAAGGGTTAGCTGGGGAGGAGTTACCATTAGCCGCCTGGCCGGGGGTAAATATGTCGAACAATGGAATAACGTAGATATGTTGAGCGTACTTCAACAGTTAGGCGCAATTCACTTATCCAGTTTGTAGCATATAGTTTAAGGAAAAAATTTAAGAAGAAAGGAATTCTAACATGAACAAACGACCAGTCACGGATGAGAATAAAGAAATCGATGAAAGCAAAAGTTACCTCAAACCGGTGGAAACTGCCGCTGAGGAACTGAGTGAGGAAGAATTACTCTCTGTTTCCGGGGGTATTATCTTTGTGGGAGGTCACAACAATATTGCCACCCAGCCCTCTAAAAGTTCTATGGCTCATTCCGAGTGGCAAACGTTGAACCATCAAACTATACCACCCGGCCCGCCAGGAAAAAACCAACCAGGGGTGTAGGTACTGGAGGAGATTGCCGGATAACCAATAACCTCCGTACGATGATGAAATCGCTTTAATAAAGAAAGGATTTAGAAAATGTTGAACAATAGTGATAGTGAGCAGCCCGCTAACAACATCCAGACCGGTGAAGCTAAAGATAATTCTCAGAGTTTAAGCCCGGAACAGTTAAAAGAATTATCGTCCGATCAACCAGAAGACTTCGAGTTAAGTGAAGCTGAACTGGGCCAGATTTCAGGAGGCCCAACTGGGCATCCCTGGTTCAAACTGAAGCAGGAGGCTCCAAAGCAACTTGATAAATAGCTGAATAACACATTCCAGCTATACATTCTCAATTAATGCCTTCCGTTATAGGTGGCCTACAGGAAGTTTCAAGTATGCAGAAAGACTGAATAAACAAAATGCCTGAATTTAATTCTCGTCACTCTAAAAGTTCCAGATTCGTTGTAGTAGTTCGGCCAGGTTTGAGCCTGGTTATTATGTTAATGCTGGCGCTAATACTCATGGCCTGTGGAGACCAGAACACTC
>JAYSYV010000663.1:0-1545 GCA_043727245.1 Chloroflexota bacterium
TGTCCCGATGCCTCACCCGGACGGGCCGGTGGTGCTGGTAACGCCCGTAGAACTGCCCGTCATGCAACAGGCCGCGCCTCTTAGCCCGGCCTCAATTGAGAAGATAATTCAAAACGAAAAAATAATAAAGGAGATTTAAATTGAAGTCAGTTTTGTTTATTATTGCGGTTGTCCTGGCATTTTTTGCCACTTTCATTATGCTTGCCGGGTCTTCCACCGATGCCAACGGCAGGGGTCGCCTGTTTGACATTAACTTTTTTGCCGGTGCTTTCTTTTTCTACTTGCTGTCCCAGGCATCCTTTATAAGCGGGTGATTACCGGGGCAACACAGGTCATAAATACGCAGCCGCGCATAACCGCTAATGACTTTGAAAAGGTTCTGGAAACTTCCCCGGCCTTGATAGAAGCACGGCAAATATTTGCGGTGCTGGTTAAATACAAACTAGACCCGTTATTTTTCCTTTCAGTCTTCCACGCTGAGTCGGGATTGGGAACCGCTGGCCTGGCCGTCCAGAACCTGAACCCCGGCAACACCAGGCCACCGTCAATTACCGGCTACGGCAAAACTGTACCGACTGCTAAAGGGGATTTCCTGAAATATCCCTCATGGATGCGGGGCGCGGAGGATTGGGCGGCCCGCTTAACAAGTCAAAATTATGTTTACGCCCAGGAGGGTCGCCGCACAATCAAAACGATAATTGAACGCGCCTCACCTTTATCAGATGGGAATAATACGCCGGGCTATATCGCTTTTGTTGTTAATTACGTCAACTACCGTCACCTGAAGGAGACGGCTTGCAGTCAGCTTAAAGGCTGTACGAACGCCTGAAAGCCACTACGATTGGCCGGTTGACAGCGCAGAGTGGCTAACCCTGTCGGCCTGGGTAAAGAGTACGGGTTGTACTCTGCCGAACGACCCACCAGCTAAAGACGGTACACAGCCCACACTGAGGGTGAGCATAAGCGTTCATGCACCGGGAGCGTTACCACTCACTATACCGAAGCTGGCATGGATGCTGGTTTAACTCTTTTGAAACCGTTTCTACCCGAAAGTGTATGTGCCTTTAGAGATTACTAGCTGCTCTAATTATACCATTTTTGAGGCTAAAAGGCTAGCAATTTATGCCAGGGACGAGAGAGGAAAGCCCTCGCTAAAGCGAGTAAGGAGTGATGTTTCCTCTGCCTCCTGAAGGAGGCAGTCTCCACATCACAACGTTTTATGAACCGGTTTGCGGAGGAGAAGATGTTCGATTTAGATAACATTCCATTTAAGCAATCCCCGAACTATAACGCGGGAGGTAATTCGTGCCAGAGAATTGTTTGTCATTCCACCGAGGGCAGTTATGATGCGTCCGTTGGCTGGCTACTTTCCCGCGCGTCTCAGGCATCGGCTCATTACATTATTAACGAGGACGGTTCTCAGTGTACCCAGCTTGTTAAAGATAATGACGTGGCATGGCACACGGGCAACTGGAGCTATAACACTACCTGCATTGGGATTGAGCATAGCTGGTTCAGTGATGGACGGAACGGGCCGCCGCCTGA
>JAYSYV010000664.1:0-4976 GCA_043727245.1 Chloroflexota bacterium
AGTCAACTGGAGTAGTGACTTCTGGGATGACTAAATCAGCAAGTCAGTCATAGTGTGGACTGGCTTAGAGGTTTGTCGCAAATGGGTCGTAACGGTTACCACCTGGAGTTAATGAAGAAACCGACAAGCTTAGACGCTGCTAAAGTGCAAACAAGGTGCATATTGCGGCGGCTAGTACCTAGTCCACACTGTTTGGCTAATCAATCCCACAAGTGGTAGACTGGAGGAATGAATAAAAAAACTACTAAATATCAGGTGCAACTCAAAGCCGATGAAGAAGCTTCCTTGTTACACCTGATTAGCCAGGGGAAACCCTCAGCTCGCAAAGCTACCCGTGCCCGTATCTTGCTCAAAGCCCACGAAGGCTTCAAAGATGAAAAGATTGCCCAGGCTCTCAATGTCAGTACCGCTACCGTCAGTCGCACACGCCAGAAATATGTCGAAGCTGGCCTCAATACTGCTATCAATCATAAACTGCCTGCTGCTGCTAGAGCCAAAAAGTTTGATGGCAAGCAGGAAGCCCTTATTATTGCCACTGCCTGTAGCGAAGTGCCGGATGGGCACGATCACTGGACCTTACGAATGCTGGCCGACAAAACCGTCGAGTTGAAGATGGTCGAAAGTGTCTCCCCTGAAACTATTCGCCAGGTCTTAAAAAAAACGACCTGAAACCCTGGCGTGAAAATATGTGGTGCATTCCAACGGTGGGAGCGGCCTTTGTAGCAGCTATGGAAGAAATCCTCGAACTCTACGAAAAGGACTATGACCAGGCTCATCCCCAGGTCTGTCTGGATGAAAAAAGCAAGCAATTGCTCTTGCAAACCAGGGAGCCAGTGCCGGTACAACCAGGGCGAGTAGCCCGGCAAGATTACGAATACAAACGTAATGGCACCCTCAATTTGTTTGTGATGGTTGAACCGAAAGCCGGTTACCGTCACGTGATTGTAACGGAGCGCCGCACTGACAAGGATTATGCTCAGGCCATTAAATGGCTGGTGGACGAAGGTTATCCCCAGGCTGAATACATTGATATAGTTCAGGATAATCTCAACACGCATAAAGGTGCCAGTTTGTACGAGACTTTTGAACCACAAGAGGCCCGCCGGATATTGAGAAAGGTCCGCTTTCACTTTACGCCCAAACACGCCAGTTGGCTGAATATGGCTGAGATCGAAATCGGGGCCTTTGAGCAAGAATGTTTGAAGCAGCGGATCGGGGACAAAGTCGATTTGATAAAGCAGGTGGCAGCGGTGGAAACGAACCGCAATAAGCGAGGAGCCATGATCAAATGGCAATTCACCAATGTGATGGCTCGGTGTAAGTTGCAGCGGCTTTATCCTATTATTGATACGCAAATTAGCTTGGACTAGGTACTAGGCTTACTCAAACCGGTAAGTGTAGATAAATATACCGGCTAACGTTACTATTCCGCGCACCAATTGAGCCGCCCGAACCGGATTCTGGCCCTGAAAGACCTGGGTCTTTCGCTAGACCAGATTGCCCAGGTCTTCAAGGACGGGCTGACTTCAGACCAGATAAAAGGTATGCTGAAGTTGAAAAGACTGGAACTGCGCCAGCAAATCAAGGATGGGCAGCTACGTTTGGAGCGGATAGAAACCTGGCTGGAAAGAGAGGAGCTATTCATGTCGAGTTACAATGTTGTTATCAAGAAAGTTGAACCGATACTGGTCGCGGAAGTCCGAGGAGTCGCCCCCGATATGCCGCAGATTGGACCAACCCTGGATGGGATGTTTGATAAGGTGGCTAAATACATGGTCCAGAACGGCTATCCAGGTAGCACACCAGTTTCCGCCGATGACTATCTGCCTGGTATGTATATTATGATAAAGAATTCAACGACCAAAATATCCAGTTGGGAGCCTGTCTACCCCTGTCCCAGGTCATTCCATCGGGAGATCAGGTGGAAGTTAAAGAGTTACCGAGCTATAACACTGTCGCTTCCGTCGTCCACAACGGCAGCTTTAGCGGCCTGAGTGGGGCTTACAAGGCTATCATGGACTGGATTGAAGCCAATCATTATCAAATTAGCGGTCCCAACCGCGAACTCAATCTGGTCTACGAACGGGGTGGCGACCAATCCAATTTCGTGACTGAACTCCAGATTCCGGTTAGCAAAGCCTGAACCGGGTAGTTTCGGCAAGAAGTTCTTAGAAAATCTCGCTCTCTGGTTCATCTCAAATGTCCGTAGCGAGATTTTCTTTGCCATGTAACATTTGAATAATTTCTTAAAGATATATGATAAATTATCCAAAATCGGCTAGATATTCCGAGCGAATTTACCCCCAGGTTGCTTCTCTCATGCTATCATAAGGTTGAACAGGTCAGCGAAATTGCCCGGTCCCTGGGCTGTACCCCGGCTCAACTGGCGCTGGCCTACTGCTTGAAGAACAAACTGGTCGCCAGCGTGTTGTTTGGGGCAAAAACGGAGCAGCAAATTAAAAACAACCTTAGCGCCCTGGGAATTATGCCGCAACTGGATGCCCAAGTCTTGAAAAAACTTCACGACCTCAAATTAAGAGGGAATTAAAGAATTAGCCACCTGTACGGGAAAATTAGATAGTAACAGGTTGACCATTTGATAAAAAGCTGAATAAGCGGATAAGCCTAAACTATCTGCTGATTAATGACCAACGAGAAAATTAAAGGAGGAATTCTAACCCCAATGGCTTATTTCCTGGCAAAGACCGACCCCGACACTTACTCAATTGACAATTTAGCCCAGGAAGGCCGGACCACCTGGGATGGAGTCCGCAATCCCCAGGCGCTCATGGCGATTCGGACCATGCGACCCGGCGACGAAGTGCTAATTTACCACAGCCAGGGCCAGGCGGCCATAGTCGGACTGGCCGAGGTAGTTTCCGAACCCCATCCCGACCCCAAAGAACCAAAATTGTGGGTAGTGGACCTGGCATTTAAGGCAAAACTGGCCCGGCCCGTAACCCTCAGAGAAATAAAAGAAAGTGGCAAGTTTGACGATTGGAGCCTGGTTCGCAATAGCCGCCTCTCGACTATGAGCGCACCCGAAGATTTCGTTAGCTGGTACAAGGAACTAAAGTAAAGGGCTAATCGGCAGGCTCGCTTAAAGCAAGGTAGATGGATGACACTTTTAGTTTAATTATCTGTTAAGGGATTTTGACTTGCTTTAGCCAGCCTTGATGGGGTAGGCTCGTACTACCAGCCGATGGCTGAACACGCCAGGAGGCACACAGGTTATTAAAGTTAGAGTTTCTTCTGCCGTAGCGTTCATCACCCAGCTATCTTCTGGTAGAAGGGTCATAATTTGAGATACCTTATAATATCTTTCCTCTTTTCCAATCAAGAGGATAATCTCATCTTCCAGGGCGGCTTGTGGTAAATGATCAAAAATAGTATCGCGGAACCCGGCATGACCGGATATTATTAAGTTTCCGGTAGTTCCAGGGAAACCTGATACCGGCCAGTAATGAACCGCCGTAAAGCGCGGCACTTCCCACACATTAAATGAAAAGCCACCTTCCACCACATCTGTATCCAACTTGATGCGAGGTAGTTTTATGTGGGTAGGCCGTATCCCATCCCAGGCGTTACCGGCTTTCTGGGCTTTAGCCAGGGCAGTAGGTGGCGCAGGGTTTAATTTTTCAAGATATTGTCTACCCAGTTGTCCAAGTTGCACCTGATATTCAATCGGGTTCTTAGGGTGATACTCAAAACGGGCGCGTTCAAAATATTGGACAGTGTATAGCTGTCCATCGCTCGGGTTTTGTTCCTGAAACTCTTCCGAGATAGGAAAACCAAAAACCGGTAAGCCACCCCGCGTTTGCCAGAAATCTCGAAAGTCATTCCCCAGGGTATGGCCGGTTTCCGAATAGAAGTCCCTGGACGGCGTGGTTGGAACTGCTACCGGCTTAAAATCCGGTAAGTCTTGCTTTCCGGTGGCGGCCCACCGGCCCAATAGTCCGCCCTGGGTCAGCACCAGGTCACCAAACCACTCGAACCGAGCGCGTTCAAAATATTGGACTGGTCGAGCGTTTTCAAGATATACCTCGGTTATTGGATAACCAAATATATCCAGTCCGCCGTTGTGCTGCCAGAAATCACGGAAGCTATAAGCCAGGGTATGGCCGGTTTCCGGGAAAAACACCGGTGTACCATTGGTGGTATTGGCCTGAGCCTGGGATGTAGTGAGTAATGCAGTAAGTAACATTAAACTGGTTAACCATAACCATATACGCATCAGGAAAACCTCATTCCAGGCCAGTGAATATAAACATAAGTTTTATAATTTGAAACTGATTAATTCAAACTTACCCTGAATAGAAAAGCAGGCGGTTTGGCAATATTGCCAAACCGCCTGCCAATTGCTTAAAGGCCGCTATACTGCTCAGAAAGAGAGTACACCTTCAATTCGGCTCCTAACCGGCCCAGCAGTACCCGGTACTGACTGGAATTGTCAGGGTGGTATTCGAACCTGGCCCGCTCGAACCATTGGGTCATGACCGTGTCACCGCTGGAGTTGGTTTCAAGCCTGGGCTCAGATAGAGGTAGGCCGATCAAAGCCAGAGATTCGGCGAAGGTATTACTGCCGGAACCTTCGAATTTTAGACCCTGACTCTGCCAATAAGCCAGGAAATCACCACAAAGCGAGTGACCGGTCTGACTGAAGTAAAGGCATCCTTCAGGCGCAGCACTTACTTTAGGTAGAGTTGTCCAGTCAATACCCTTCTTCACCAGGATTTCAGCGCCCAACCGTCCCAGCAATATATTGTAAGGAGCAGTATTTTCTGGATGCAGTTCCAGACGGTTGCGTTCGAACCATTGGAAAACTTGCTGGTTAGTTTCGCGTTCGCTATCTATTGGAAAGCCGAAGATTGGCAGGCCGCCATTGGTATGCCAGAAACTTAGCAAAGTCCCACTCAGGCTAAAGCCGGTTTCAGGGAACGTTTCGGCCGGTTGGTCGTTCGGTCCCGTATTAGGCA
>JAYSYV010000665.1:0-1542 GCA_043727245.1 Chloroflexota bacterium
GCCAATGTAGGTGGAGTAAAGCAGGGCAGTCCCGGTAGAATTGAGCTTGGTTACAAAGGCATCGTTGTTACCGCCCTTGTAGGTGGTCTGGTAAGCCCCCGTCCTGGCTACTTCCGTCATCCGGTGTATAATTGAGCTGAAATATATCTACTCATAAAGGATTAAAATCGGATGACTTTGCTTTTTCAGCCTTTGAAATTACTTGCTAAGCGTATTGGTCAAGGTATAAACCATATTCTTAAAACTTGGACAAAGCCTGCCAAACCATCCCAGCTTTTAGAAACTTTATCAGATTTGAATAGAAGTAAAGTAGAGCTAGTGACGGAGAACGCCCTTTTGCGCCAACAGCTCATCGTCCTCAGCCGCCAAAGCAAACTTAAACGTCCTCACTTTACACCCCTCGATCGGTTTTTGATCATGCTATTTGCCAGTAGAGTTTCGGCCTGGAAACAGGCCCTTCTTATTCTCAAGCCAGATACGCTTCTAGGCTGGCATCGCCAGGGCTTTCGCCTTTTCTGGAAGCTGAAATCTAAACCAAAGTCTACTGAACCAAAGATTAACCCCGAGACCGTTGCCCTGATCAAACAAATGGCAGCTGATAATCAAACCTGGGGTGCTGAGAGAATTAGGGGTGAATTACTCAAACTGGGTATTAAAGTCGCCAAACGCACAATCCAGAAATATATGAAAGGGCCTCGGCAGCCTCGGCGACCTAGTCAGAATTGGAGCACCTTCCTCAGAAATCATGGGAGTGAGATCTGGTCCTGTGATTACTTTGGAGTTACCGATATTTTCTTCCGCCAACTTTACGCTTTTGTAATAGTGGAACTGGGTTCTCGGAGGATAGTGCATATAGGGGTTACTCGCCATCCCACCGATGAATGGACAGCTCAGCAACTCAGAGAGGCCACCCCCTACGCGCAAAGACCGAAGTATTTAATTCGAGATAACGACCGGAAATTTGGACCGAAATTTGAGGAAGTAGCCAAAAGCACAAACATTGAAATAATCAAAACTCCCATCAAGGCCCCTAATGCGAATGCGATCTGCGAGAGACTTGTAGGCAGTTTTCGGCGTGAGTGCCTCGATTTCTTTTTAATACTGAGTGAACGGCATCTCACAACAGTTTTGAAAGGGTATGTCCAGTACTATAACAACTCACGCCCGCATCAAGGTATTGGTCAACTAAGGCCAGGGCTGATAAAATCAGGAGCGCTAGAAGATGGGAAAGGAAAAATTATAGCTTTCCCAGTATTAGGGGGTCTTCACCACACCTATCAACGCGCGGCCTGATAAGGCTGAAAATGACTTCAAACCAGGCTGGATGACTGTGGTAGCCAGCACGACGGTCGGACCATGGCCTTCACTACCCTGATACTGTTCCAGATGTTCAATGTATTCAACTCTCGCTCGGACACCCACAGCGCCTTTTACCGGCTTTTCCACAATCCATGGTTATGGGGTGCGGTGGCCTTATCTCTACTATTTCAGGTTCTTGTAATATATGTGCCATTGTTGCAAGGTGCCTTCGACACCGTTCCA
>JAYSYV010000666.1:0-1537 GCA_043727245.1 Chloroflexota bacterium
TTTTTAAGGCTACTAAAAGGGTAGTTGGCCCCCAACCTGGATGGTCTTTTCGTAGTTGGACAATCATTTGTTTTAGTTCAGTTGAACATTTAGAAAGAACCCCGCAAGGAGGGCGGCCCATTTGTGAACTCAGACCAGTGCGACCTTCTTTTTTGAAACGCCGCCGCCATTTGCGAACGGTATAGATTGAGCAGTTCATTAGTTGAGCAATTTGTGGGTCCGTTTGACCAGCAGCAGCTAGTTCTGCAATTTCCACCCGCTGCTGGAAGGTAGTAATTTGTCCTTGTTGATGCATATTTCCTTCTTTCAGTGATTAAAAGGAAAATTCTACTACTCCTAAAGAATAAAAGTGTTATAACTTTATAAGACTTTCCCCAAAAGCGAGGGGTACGACATTTCGAGACACAACATTGTGTTATCTTTACTAACCTAATTGATCTAGTTGAGCTCAAAATAAGAAAATATAAAACTGGGTTATTATCTCCACCCCGCTTTTACCACTCAAAATTGAAGATTAGTAGGCAATCAGAAGGTTTCACCTAATTTGAATTAACCATAACGTGACTAAAATTGCGGGTGATCCCAAAATTGTCCGAATAGTATTATGTAACCCCAAAACAAACCAGGCAGGTAAATTATGGTGGACCCCGGAAAAGAATGCTCTTGTTTACGGTTTACCGTTTCAAAGGCTTAATGCAATACAGATAATTGCCAATACTCTAAATATTTTTTTTTTGTTCTTGGACTGGAGGACCGCTATATAAGGCCCGTGGGCGAAGCACATCGTTTGATTGGTATTGTTCAATGCTATGCCCAATCCAGCCAATCGTCCGACCTAAAGCAAAAAGAGCGATGGCTCCATTTGGCGGCAATTTCAAAGCCCGCGCCAGAGTAACCAGGCCAAAGAAAATCGTTGGGTTGGCACCAAGCAAGTTTTTCGTTTCCTGAATGATTTCTTGAGCTAATGCGACCTCCGGAGAATGCGGGCAGTTCTGGGCCGTAAGTTCAAGTATTAGCTTACCTCGTGGATCGCCGGTTGGGTAGAAAACAGAACCTAAACCCGGTACTACCTCACCAAAGCCAGGTATGGTTTCGCCTCTTTTTAAGAGGCTTGTGAGTGATGACCGAACGTTGTCAGGGGTAGCAGTTTCTCGCAAAAAGGCTTCGATCCGTTCGATTTGTCCGGCATGTTTAACCCCCTGCAAGGCCATTAGCCCGGCTCCTACCACGGCATAGGGACTAGAACCGGCCGAGGCAACACACCGGGCCGCGAAAGTAGTAACGTTAAATTCCTGATCGGCACACAATATGAGGGCCGACCTGATTAGTTCCACGGCCGCCGGGTCCTGCGGCACCCAGCCCTGCTGGACGGTTTCGGCTATTCCCTGGTTCTGGCTATTGCGGCCATCGGCCATAATATCGGCTAACAATTGCAAAACCCGCGCTCCGGTTTGCGCAACCGCCTCCGGCCTTAAATCATAAGCGGCAATATCATCGAGGGCCGCCAGGGTAAGACCGATCTGAAACGCTTCCAGCA
>JAYSYV010000667.1:0-4955 GCA_043727245.1 Chloroflexota bacterium
GGCTACCAATTCCGAAACTGTAGCGATTCTGGTCGAGCCGGTTCAGGGCGAAGGCGGAGTCAACCCGGCCACCCAGCAATATCTTGAGGAGTTGCGGAAGTGGTGCGACGAAGAAAAATTGCTCCTGATTTTTGATGAGGTTCAGACCGGTATGGGCCGGAGCGGCAAGCTCTTTGCCTACGAGGTCTACGGGGTTGAGCCGGATATTCTTACGATAGCCAAGGGTCTGGGCGGGGGTATGCCCATCGGCGGCTTTCTCGCCAAAGCTCATGCGGCGGTTTTTGAACCGGGCGACCACGGCTCCACCTTTGGCGGCAACCCGGTTGCCTGTGCTGCCGGTATCGCTGTCCTCAACGAGATTTTAAATAACAAAATCAGCGAGCATGCCGGACGCATGGGCGAATACCTGGGTAGCCGCTTGCGCGAACTGATGGGCAAGCATTCGGTAGTCATCGCCGAACGCGGCCTGGGCCTTCTGCGGGCAATTGATTTGAGCGAGGAAATCGGCGGAGACGTGGTGAACCGCTGCCACGAAGAAGGGCTGCTGATTAATATGGTCAGCCCGACGACCCTGCGCTTTATGCCGCCGCTCATTATCACCGAAGCCAATGTTGATGCGGCCATTGACATTCTTGACCAGGTGTTGGGGGAGTTCTAAACTATGCCCAATGGTCTGAGTCTGATGCCGCCAACCGTTCTCGACATGCTGCTGGCCGAAGCTCGGACCATCGAGTTTACCCTGTCCTGTGAAGAAATATGAATTCTAAGACCCAAAATCGCTGGCGAATAATAATGTTGGGTGGCGCACTGGCCGGTTTGGGCTGGCTGTTGTGGCGGACCTGGCACGGGCTGACTCCCTTCATTATTGGTGTCGTGCTGGCTTTCGTGCTGATGCCGCTGGTGGACGGCCTGAACCGCTTTCTGCCCAGGGCGCTGGCGATTTTGTTGGTCTATATCCTGTTAATCGGGGCCGGGGCCGCCTTTGTGCTGTACCTGCTGCCGATTATCGTTGAGCAAAGCAAAAATTTAATTAATAATACTCCAAGTTATGCCAACGAAACCCAGAACTGGCTGAACCAGACCTTTAAAGATGTCCAGCAATCCCTTCCCAAAGATTTTCAACAGCCCTTTACCGACTCGATTAATAATTTTAGCACTAACGCCGTAAATTTTGTGCGCGATGCCATCATTGGCTCGGCGACCAACCTTATCGGCTGGCTTTTCGGCACGATTGGCTTTCTGGTCGGGGTTTTTATCATTCCCTTCTGGCTCTTTTTCATCCTGAAAGATAAAGCGCGGGGAATGCGGACTTTTTACAATGTTATACCACCCAAACTCCGCGAGGACGCTTACCGGCTGGTCCGCATTATCACCGATGACCTCAACGACTACATCCGGGGCCAACTGTTCGTAGCGGCTTCGGTGGGAGTGCTGGTGACTATTGGCCTATTAATTATAAATTTTGATGCCAGCACAGCTATTTTCCTGGGCTTTATCGCCGGTCTGTTTGAAGTCCTACCGATTGTCGGGCCAATCCTGGGAGCAATCCCGGCCCTGGTAGTTTCGCTGTTCACGGGCGGCCTCGGTAATGTAGACCTGACCCTGAAGGTGATGCTGGTTTTCCTGATAATCCAGCAAATCGAGGGTAATTTGCTCATTCCGAAAATTGCGGGCGATAGCACCAAGCTGCACCCGGCGGTGGTGATGCTGGTGATTATTATGGGCAGCGAGGTGGCCGGGCTGCCGGGTGCGATTGTGGCTGTGCCTTTTACAGCCCTGGCCCGCGACCTTTATATCTATCTGTACCAGCGTCTGGTCCTGGGGGCCAGCCCGCTCGAAGCCGAGTCGAAAGTTCCCAGCCGAGTTGACGATATTGCCCTTGAAAAGCGTAAGCAATTGCAACGCCAGCTTAAACGTAACGCCGTCCCTGCCGAAGTTCCCACACCTGAAATAACCGCTGCGCCACCCGAACCGGCAGAAATCCAACCTGCCACCCCGGAACCGGTTGCCAGGATCTGATTTAACTCTTAAAATCCGGGCGATTTGGTCTGAATAAGCCGGAGACCGTACTTTATGTGTAAGTGTAGATTTACTAGAAAATTGGGGACTGAATAATGCCTTCTAACTACCGGGTGCGTGTTTACAAAGAAGCCTTTGATTTTAGTGCGGGCCACTTTATTACTTACAAAGGCGAATGCGAAACCATTCACGGCCATAACTACCGGGTAGAAGTCCAGCTTGGTGGGGACATTGGGCCGGACCGTTATGTCTACAACTTTAGCGATTTAAAGCCGGTTATAAAAGAGGAATGTGGTTTCCTGGACCACCGTATGCTCCTGGCAATGCATAACTCCTTGATCCAATACCACCAGACCGAAGACGAGGTGGAAGTCCGGTTTGAAAAGCGGCGCTATATATTCCCTATCGAAGAAGTGGCTTTGCTGCCGGTGGAAAATACGACCGCCGAAGAACTGGCGGCCTACCTGGCTGGTCGTATCCGGGGTCGCCTGAATTCCCAACTCCGGCCTGAATTGCCCAACCTGCACTTCCTGGAAGTTGGTGTCGAGGAGCAGCCCGGCCAGATGGCTTATTATTCCGAGGAATGGTGATGTCCGAAATTGGGCCAATCAAAATCTTGATCGCTGATGACGAAGCCAGCCTGCGCTTTCTCATTCACGAAACTATTGCCGACCCGGCCCTCCAAATCCTGGAAGCCAAGGATGGGCCGGAAGCGCTTCGTATTGCCCGCAGCCAGCACCCCAAAATGATTTTGCTGGATGTGGCTATGCCCGGCTTGAGTGGGGTTGAAGTCTGCCAGCAACTTAAAGCCGACCCGGCCACTCGCGACATTCAGATTGTGATGCTGACCGCCCACAGCCAGACCAAAGACCGCGCCCAGGCTCTCGCCGCCGGGGCCGACCACTTCATCACCAAGCCCTTTAGTCCCACCCAGCTTTTTGAACTGGTAGATAAAATCCTCTAACTAACCTTATTCCCCACCAAATAAATTCTTGCCTTACATCCGGTTTATCTCTTCAAAAAACCACGAACAAATTGTCATTCCGAGCCGAAGCGAGGAATCCGGGGTACCCTCTGGGTTCCGATGGGCAATATCCGCATCAAGAACATGGCCTGATTCCACCCTGTTTTGCCTCAAGTCAGGTTGGGTGGGTGATGTTAGCTATCAGCGCGGGAATTCTTCGCTACGCTCAGAATGACAGCGGGGGATTGGCTCTCTTTCTTTACAACTAGAGGAATAGCAAGAATTGGTTTACAGAGTAATCCTCTACGAGGACAGAATGAAAGGCATCGAATACTTAACGCCATCGGAGCTGATAGTAGATACTTCTATGCCCGGCTGGCCTGTCTCTAAATCCATAATCGGCCAGGTGAGAGTTACGCCCAGGGCGGCATACTCTTGTTTAAGCACATCCATGAAGTTCTTGCCGTTATTCTTGAGGGAAAGCTTAATATCTTCCGGCACTCTTTTTACAAATTCTTCAAACTCCTCGTAAGTCATTCCGCCATCTCCAGACCCGATTATATAATTAACTACTTTACCTGCGTAACTTTGAAATCCCGTAAGCCGTAACTCAGTTTACGTTCATCGCTATCCTGTCCTTTGGTAATGACATACGGTACGACTGGCTGCTCGAAAGTGAAAGCCGTCAGGATATTATTGCCTGGTTTAAGTTCCAGGTCCAGGCTGAAATCCTTTTCGTTATGCGGCTGATTGGGTGGGCTGGCCGGGAGTTGCAGCACCGGGAAGTCGCGCTCGTAGTTGAGCGTAAAGCGCAGAGTACGGCTGGTGGCGTAGCTGAAGGCTTTGAAAGTAGCATTGACCTTCAGGGGCTGGCCGGTCAGGTTGACCAGATAAATTTCGGCAGATTGGCCGAACTGGCCCCAGCGCCAGGTTTGTCCGTCTTTAGTATCCGGCTTGAACCAGCCCTGGCCTATATCGTTCAGCAGAGTTGGCATAGGCGCGGTTAGGGCCGGAGTCTTGTAGGCAATGATACTTGTATCCTGGTAAACCGGGGTCGGGTTGTCGCCCAGCGCCCTTTTAAGAAAGGACTGGGTGGCTTCTTTCTCGGAGGCATCAAGCGCGCCCGGATAGACCACAATGTAGCGGATATTAAAATAAGTGAATAGAGCCGGACTCAGGGCCGGAAAGTCGGGCCGGGTCAGGAAGTCGCTGGCGGTCGGCGGGATGGCCGTATTATTAACCAGGGCTTCCGCGAAAAAGGGCGAATGGCTCAAAAAGTCGGTCGGACTGAGGCGTTTATGGTCGCGAGCAAGCTGGCCGCCCAGCAGTTTTTTATGGTGGAAAGTCTGGTAATACATGCGCTGGTGTTCCAGGCCGCCGTCCTGCACGTAAGAAGGCACTTCCAGGATGGCATACTCGGCTTTATCGGCGGCCAGGGTCGTCCGGTAGAACTCCGGCACTGGAATTATAGCCATGTTTACCGTCACCGAGGCGAACTCGGCCACAATAAGCCCGACCATTGCCAGGCCCAGCAATCCGCTGCGAGGTATTCTGCGGCTGGCGAAACTTAATGGGGTTTTCCAGCGAGTCGCGGCCCACTCTATAACCACTTTAGTACCCAGGCTGACCAGCGCGGCAATTGCCAGGATATACGAAACGCTGAAATTGCTGGGGTCGCGGCTGATATTCAGGCCGGGCAGGTTGTACAGAATCCAGTAAGGCAGTTTCACCGCGTCCAGGGTTTGCCCGTTCACATGCAGAACCGGCCCTAGCGCCAGCAGCCCAAAGACGGTTGCCAGGCCGAACCACAGGCCGAACTTCACCCGCTTTGTCCTGATTCCAGCCACAATAGCGATCAGGGCCAGCGCCAGGGCCAGGTAGCCGGGATTAAAGGAGCCGTCAACCCCGCTTGGATTATAATCCCGGTAGAGCGAGGTCGGCAGATTTTGGGCCAGACCGCCGTAAAAGAAAT
>JAYSYV010000668.1:0-4955 GCA_043727245.1 Chloroflexota bacterium
AGCTAAATAAATTCAGTCCAGTAAGGGCGTACAGGGCAAACCTATTTTCAAACTTGGTTCTGCTCGGCTGGTTTGGTCTAGCGGTAGTGCACCGTTTCGAGGGGTTATGCAAAAACCCCCACCTTAGAATTTGTAAAATGTTTTAGATTTCTGTTATAGTTATATTATATTGGAGTCCTTTAGGCTCTGTGAGTTCAACCACTACAGGTTTTCAACTTTATTCTTTATATCTTCTTTGTGATTTTATTTAAATGTTATCTATAGGTTCGCCCCTGGAAGCCTTTGCTACCCGATGGGGAAGTCTTAACAAATAACATTGAAGTCATAGGAATTAAAAATACAAAAAACTAGGAGTAAGTGAGTCTATGGCAAAATCAAAAGACCAACATACCAAAGAGATAAACAAAACTCGCTCTGTTGGAAAAAATAAACAGGTTTATGGCTCAATTGATTCGCAACAGCCTTTTGAGAAGCTCTCTAAAGCCTTTTATGAGGAAGAAATAAAACTTTATCAATATGAACTGGTAAAACTACAGTATTGGATTAAGGAACGCAAACAACGAATCGTTCTAATTTTTGAGGGGCGGGATGCTGCCGGGAAAGGTGGCACAATTAAACGAATTGTTCAACCGCTTAATCCTCGCGGGGTACGTCTGGTGGCACTGGGCACACCCTCAGATGTGGAGCGTTCGCAATGGTACTTCCAGCGTTACGTAGCGAATTTACCTTCGGCCGGGGAAATGATTATATTTGACCGTAGTTGGTACAACAGGGCTGGTGTTGAGCGGGTAATGGGTTTTTGTACCGAAGAGGAATACTGGGATTTTATGCAAGCTTGCCCAAAGTTTGAGCGACTACTGGTTAGCTCTGGAATACGGGTCATTAAATACTGGCTCTCTGTTAGCGATGAAGAGCAGGAAAAACGCTTTCAGGAACGTTCCGGTAATCCAGCCAAACTTTGGAAACTCAGCCCGATGGATCTCTTATCCCGTGAACGATGGGTAGAATATTCCAAAGCAAAAGATACTATGATGGAATATACCGATATTACAGAAGCCCGCTGGTATCAGGTTGAGGCTGACGACAAACGGAGAGCACATTTAAATTGTATTCGGCATCTCCTGGCACAGTTTCCCTACCAAGAAGTGGCCCCTAAACCGCTCAAACTGAGTCTGCGCCCTCCGGCAGATGAAGACTATGTGCGCCCCTCCCATGACGCACACGCGATTGTGCCTGATTTCTATACTACCTATAAATCCTTAGGAAATAACCCACAGGGGGATTAGGAGGTTCTGTCAGCTACGATTCGCAGTAAATTAAAGGTGGGAATTTCCTCTGGCTAAAAGCTTGATTTACCCTATTTATCGTTATTTGAGAGCCCTTCATAAATGTGATTTTGAGTAGTTTGAGTTCAATTTCTAGGTGAGGTTGTAGCATAAGTGGACCAGGATCTGGGTCTCCCGAACATTTAGTGGTGGGCTAATTTGAAACCCTCTTTCTTATATATTATTGGTGTTTAGATAAAATCTTTTCTATATATAGTGTAATTGGATGATTTTGATACAGTATGTTGTATATTTCGCAAATATTTATTGTGTTAAGACCTGAAAACTGTCCTAATCTTCGTCCTGAAGGTTGTAATAAATATGTGGCGTACTATATTTAGTATGTTGTTAAGTCTATTACACTATACATAGGATGCCTACTTAAAAATTAAATCTAAACGTCAAATATTAAGAGCAACCCATTCATTTTAGTGGCCCCTGCTTTTAATTGCGGATAATCAAAGTAACAGCCCCTTTTAGGGGAACTTTTATCTTTGTACGATATTTTATTACCCGATGTGCTTGGCCTGGTTTTGTGTAAAATCTATTATGGCCCTCAACGGCTTTTGCTCTTTGCAGCCAGTCTTTCCTCCCAGGAGTCTTCATGGCTACTTGCATCATCCGCCTGAGCTTCAGGCTCGGATATATAAAGTAGCCATGACGGGGCAATCCATTGATAGTCTACTCTCTAAATATTTTATTTCAACTTGAAGTCGTTAAGGAAAGTAAGGGTAATCCAAATACATAAATAACATAAACACAAGGAGTTGGCAAATCAGTTTTACTTTACAGTTGAATAGGTATTTTAACCCCCATATTAAATGGATTAGTCACCTCGACTTTACCGCGAATTGGGAGGTGACACAATCGGCTTACTCGGCTCAGGCTAAATTGTAACCCCTGGCAGCTAAACACAGTTGGATTAAACCCTTTGGAACAAAATTATTAGAAAATTCACTTCTAATCAGGTAGCAGGGCTTAAATGCGCCTGTGAATCCGTCCGCCGAACCGGAACCCGAATATGGACCCATCGGGATTTCGCAAGAACTCTCCCGAACCGCCTTTGGAAGGAAAATCAAGACCGACCACGTGTTCGGGGCTGGTAAAGGCCAGGCGGACGGCAGGTGGTTGGGGGGCTGCCGGAGAATCGGGTTTGGGAAAACCGCCTTGCGAGTAGGACTGTAGCCAGAGTTCACCATCTTTCAACTCCAGGCTGACCTTGCTCAAAGTGGCTGCATATTCCCCGGTATAGGCGCTGAGTGCTTCCGAATCTAGCTGAAGGTGTTCGACTGCCGCCTCCGGCACGTTCAGAAAGTTTTCCAGGGCCCATTTGGTTACTTCGCTGCACAGAATAGTGCCAATGCTGCCGTTGGACACCACGATAATCGCAAATTTCTGGTCGGGAGCGATTTGTAAAAGCGACATCTGGCCGTAGCTGGCCCCGCCATGACCAATCAAGCGAACATCTCCGGCCTGGCGTAACATCCAGGTAATGCCCATTAATTCAGATAAACTACCCGCATTGGCCTGTTTAGATTGCATTATCTGCATCGTTTCCGGTTTCAAAAGCTGAATTTTCGCACCGTCCTCACCCGTCCAGGAACCGTCGCCCATCTGGAATTGAGCGTAACGTAGAATATCTGTGACATTGGTGATTAACCCGCCCAGCGCGGCGGAAGTCCGGGACCAGGCCCACGGCTCCAATACTTTTGTAGGCGTTTTATCGTAGTAAACCTGATGGCCGACTGCTACCCGGTGGACGATAGCATCTTCCGGGAAATAGAAGGTGTGCTTCAGGCCCAGAGGGTCGAGGACCAATTCTTTGACATTTTGTTCAAAAGGTTTGCCTGTCACCAGCTCGATAGCGCGGGCCGCCAGGTTGTAACCGGCGTTATTATAGGAGAAAGCTGACCCTAATGGGCTAACTTGTTCCAGGTCGGCCATTCCGGCTACATATTTTGTCAGAGCATCTTCTCCCCGGCCAAAATCGCCAAAATAATCACCGACCCAGCCGCCATGATGGGTAAAGACGTGGCGTAAGGTCGCTTTTTCGGTAGCTTCGGGGTCGCTTAGCTTCAAGCCGGGAATATAAGTCTTGAGGGGTGTATCCAGGTCGAGTTTACCCTGTTCGACCAGACGCATAGTGGTCGTACCTGTAAAAGTTTTACTGATAGAGGCAATCTGGAATAGAGTCTGGCCGTCCACCGGCAAGGGATGGTTGATATTGTTGACCCCAAACCCGGCCGTATATTCCTCGCCTTCGTAATAAATGCCAATTGCCGCTCCCGGTACTCCAAGCCGCTCCATGGCTTCGGTAACGACCGGAGCCAGTTGGTCGAATTTCAGCTTTCCTTTTATCTCTGTAGTAGTCACATTTTTTCCTTTTCAAGTTCGTTTGTTAAATTTACCCGATAGCCTGGATTACCTCAGTCCGGGCAGATAAATCTTTGCCAACCCCAAATCCTTTGAAACAAATTAGCCGGGCTTTGCTCTTAACGCCCGCGCAAATGAGGGTCAAGCACATCCCGGAGGGCATTTCCCAGAAGGTTACTGCCCATAATCGTGATGAAAATTGCCAGCCCTGGAAAAGTGATTAACCAGGAAGCGCTCTGTATATACAGGCGGCCATCCACCAGCAAGGCTCCCCATTCCGGCGAAGGCGGCTGGGCTCCTAACCCGATAAATGATAACGAGGCGGCCACCAGTACTGCGTCCGGGAATAGCAGGGTCGCCAGCACTATAATCGGGGCCATGGCGTTCGGCAAGATAGCTTTCCAGAGAATCCGGGGACTGCTCACTCCAATGGCGCGGGCGGCAGTTATATATTCAAGTTCGCGAATACTCAGCACCGAACCACGCACCAGCCGGGCAAATCCCGGAATCGAACTGATGCCGACGGCAATCATGGCGTTGGTAAGGTTGGGACCAAGGGTACTGACGATCATCAGAGCTAACAAGATACCCGGAAAGGCCAGCAACAAATCTATGAAGCGCATGAATATGCCATCAATCCAACCACCGTAATAACCGGTTATCAACCCAATCAGGATGCCGAAGAAAGCCGCGATAGCCAGGGCAATTACCCCGATTTGTAAGGTCAACTGCGATCCAAAAACAACCCGGCTGAACATGTCACGGCCCAGGGCATCGGTTCCAAACAAATGTTGCAGGGATGGTGGCTGCAGCCGGGAAGGTGTATCAACCTTGTCCGGAGCGAAAGGCGCGATTAGTGGGGCAAAAATAGCCGCTCCGACCACCAGCACCAGTAAAATAAATCCCACCCAGGCAGCGCCGATACGGGACATCCGCTGGACAAAATCTCGAAAGAGTCCAAATCGCTTTTCCCTGACCGGCAGGGCAATCGAACTGGGACCAGGGCTGGACAGCGCTGTTTCGGGCGACCCGGTAATTGTAGAGTTTGAAGCTTCTTTGGTATTTTCTGTCATAGCTTTAGCTAACTCGCCCCCTTACGCGCACTAATCCGTGGGTCAAGTTTATGATAAAGTAAATCAACTGCCAGGTTCACCAGCACATAAGTCGTGGATACCAGCAGCACTATGCCCTGGATAATCGGAAAGTCGCGCTGGTTTATCGCGTTGACAATCAGTTGGCCCACCCCAGGCCAGACAA
>JAYSYV010000669.1:0-1534 GCA_043727245.1 Chloroflexota bacterium
CTTTAATAAGCTCATGGAAAAAAAGAATCAAATTTTCATTATTGATGATATTACCGACACGGCTGACCTATTGGCCCATTTCCTCAATAGTAGCGGTTATGTTACCCGGATTTTTACCAACGGTGAGGATGCCTTAAAAGTCCTGGAAAGTGCGGAAGCCAACCCGGCCCTAATCCTGCTGGACTTGATGATGCCCGGTGTAGACGGTATTCAGGTCATTCGCCGGATCAGGTCCAACCAAAGCCTGACCTACATCCCCATCATAATGGTTACTTCCAGTGCCGACAGCCAGAACCGCGTCCTGGGCTTGCAGACCGGTGCCGATGACTTTTTGGCTAAACCGGTCAACCGGGCCGAATTGCTGGCGAGAGTGCGCTCCCTGAGCCGTTTGAAGGAAGTCTATGACGAGAAGGTGGATTTACTGACCGATGTCCAGGAAGCTTACAACCGGCTGGCGGCGGCCCAGGGAGAATTGATTGAGGTAGAGAAGCGTAAATCTCAGATGGAAGCAATGATGACTACAGCCGCAGGGATATGTCACGAAATGAGCCAGCCCCTTACCAGCGCTCTGATTACTCTCCAATTGCTGCGCCAGACCGATAATCCTAAAATTACCGACGACATCTACACTATTGAAACCAGCCTGCTGCAAGCACGAGTGATCCTGGACAAGCTGCGGGCCTTAACCCGCTACGAAACCAAACCCTATCTGGGCGAAGAACTTATCCTGGATATAGACCGTTCCAGCGAAACGACCCTGTTAAAAAACTACAACCAGGAAATAAACGGCGACCCGGAAAATAATCTGAATTAGGCCGAGCAGAAATTCACCTTGAAGCCCGGTCCCAACCGCTGGCGGACAGCCAGGGCGATAGCGCTCCGAGCAGCCATTCCCAAAGCCCGTTCTTGCCAGAGCGAACATAATTGGACCGTTACATAGTTTTCCTGGTCATCCGGCGCGGGCAGGTACAGTTTGGCCCCTTTTAATAAATCCAAAGCTTCACCAAGCCGAAAGCGGCCCTCCAGATCTTCATATATTTTCTCCCACAACCCGGTCAAAGCTTCGGCCGGTTCAGGCAGGTAATTAGTAGAGGTCGAGCGAGAAAAGTCTCTCGGTCTTTCCGCGCCGCCGCTCGGCAGGGCAGTTACTCCAGGGCTGTGCAAAGGCGGGGTGGGCGGCTTCCCTGAAAGGGACTCCCCGGATACAGCGTGAGAGTAACCACTCTGACGATAAATTGGCGGCAGCGGCGCGGTTTCCTCCTGGTAATAGTCTTCTTCCAAAGGTAAAGAGTAACTTTCGGTAGGCCGGGTAATTTCAGGTTGGCCTTTATGCAAGAATGCCATCGCGCCCGGAAACCGTTCAGCAAAGTTGTTAGTTGCCAGTGGCGCAAACCGGGCCGAATTGACCGGGCCAGGGCGGTAATCATCTTGAATGGCCCGGCGCAAGTAACCAGCCGTATTTTTAACCAGGCGCTGGTGCGAACTACCACCAGGCTGCTGGCGGGTAAATCTTACTTTTTCCCAGAGATATTCG
>JAYSYV010000670.1:0-4949 GCA_043727245.1 Chloroflexota bacterium
ACCAGCGAAAGCGGCAGCAACAGGCGGTAATCTTGCCCGGTCAAGATTCGGATTATATGCGGCACGACCAGGCCCACAAACCCGATAATGCCACTGACCGAAACCGCCGCCGCCGCCATGAGGGTCGCCGCCAGGACCAGCACCAGCTTGATTAATGGTACGTTCAGGCCCAGTAACGCGGCCTGTTCTTCGCCCATCTGCAAGACGTTCAGCCGCCGCCCCACAAAGAAGGCCACGACTATACCCAGGCCCAGGTAGGGCAAAAACCGACCCAGGTTGTCCCAACCGCTGGTCATATTGAAGCCGCCCAGCAGCCAGCCGTAAATAGCGGTGAGTTTGTTGGTGTTCAGGTAGGTCAGGAAGGAGGTCAGGGCTGCCATTATTGAGCCAATAGCTACTCCGGCCAGCAGCAAGGTGGTGCTTTTTACTTCGCCGCCAATCCGGGCCAGGTTGTAGACGATGGCTACGGAAAGCAAGGCTCCAATAAAAGCGCCCCACTGGACCAGGCCAAACGCGTAAAGAAAGGCAGGTAAAGGCAGCACAATCGCACTTACTGCGCCCACCGCCGCGCCCTGGGCTACTCCGACCAGATAAGGGTCGGCCAGCGGATTGCGAAAAAGACCCTGGTAGAGCGCCCCGGAACCGGCCAAACCGGCCCCGACTCCGGCGGCCAGGAGCAGGCGCGGCAGCCGGATTTCCCAGATTATCGTATCGTTGCCATTAGAATAATTGACCGCTATAGGCCAAATCTGGCCGAAAGTGTGGTTCCAGATGATCGAAAGAGTCTGGTCCAACGGGACCGCGATAGTTCCAAAGGTTACGCACAGTATGAGGCAGGCGATTAATCCGGCAAGCCCCAGGCCAACCAGGATTAATCGCCGCTGCTGAGTCCTGAAGAAAGGCGAATGTTGCCGGGCAAACAGACCTGACCGGGCCTGCCTGAACGGCAGCCGTTCGGCCAGGCTCTTAAAATCTTCGGTTTGCGCCAGCTTTTTCACTTTATCTTCCTCTTATTTGAATAGGTCGGGGTACAGCAGTTTTGCTACGGCCTCGACACCGAGGGCAGCGCGTGGACCGGGCCGGTTGACCAGATCGGCGTTGACCGCAAAGACTCGTTTGTTCTTAACGGCTGATATGACGTTCCAGCCGGGCCGAGCCGTAATTATGGCGGGCGTATCTGTACCGCCGGTATCGTCCCCGACCAGGATTACTTCTGGGTCTTTGCTGACGACCGCTTCTTGATTTAGCTGTGGGTAGGGGTTGGCTGCATCGGTGACGATATTCTGCCCACCGGCCCGCGTGATTATTTCATCAATAAACGAGCCGGGTCCGACTGTGAAAAGGGTCGGGTCGAGTTCGTAGAAGACACGCGGTTTGGTGCTGGCGGTTTTAACTTTGGCGCTGATTTCGTCCAGCTTGCTCTGGAACTCCTTTATGGCCGCTTCGGCTTTGTCCGGTACATTGGCAATCTGGCCCAGCAGCCGCAGGTTGGTGGCAATTCCGGCCAGGTCAAACGGATTGAGGATTACCACCGTCAGCTTGCGGGATTGCAGACTGGTAATTACATCTTTGGGTGTAATTCCGGCGGCCAATATCAGGTCTGGCGAAAGCGACACGATTTTTTCCAGGTTTATACCGGAAAATCCGCCCAACTTATCTTTCTTGCTAACGTCAGCCGGATAGTTGGAGTTTTCATCTACCCCGACTACTTTATCGCCCAAACCCAGCGCGTAGGCCAGTTCGGTGTTGCTTGGAGCCAGCGATATAATCCGGGCCGGGGCTTTATCAAACTTGACGCTCTGCTTGGCATCATCGGTAATAGTTAGCGGATAGGTGGTTGGGGCAGTACTCCCGGTAGCCGCCGTAGTGGCTGCACTGGTGGTCGCGGCGGCTGTTGTCGCAGGGCTGGTAGTTGCAACGGCAGTGGTTGTGTTCGCAGCCGTAGTAGCTAGAGTAGTTGTCGGGGCGGTTGTAACGGCAGCGGTGGTGTTCGCAGCCGTAGTTGCCAGGGCAGTTGTGACGGCAACAGTTGTCGCCGGGGCGGTGGTAGCAGCCGCGCTGGTAGTTGCGGCGGCAGTGGTAGCCGTAAATGTGGTAGGTGTTACAGGGGTGGAGGTATTATCGCCGCAGGCAGCTAACACCAGGGCCAGCAATAAAGCCGCGACCAACCCTAACGGTGAGAAGCGGTTTTTAACAGTGGGTTTCAACAAGGGTTCCTTTCTCCTCTAATTTTAAAAACTTTCCTGAATACAAATTTCTTTTAGCTTACAAGCGAATGCGCTAGATTTAAGGAGAAAGAAAACCTGACAAATATAAATTTGCACGGCTCTACCGGCAGGTCAGTACTAAAAGTGGGCCAATAAAAAACCCACCTTCGGCTTTGACCTGTAGGCAACAAAGCAGGGGGCGGGTTGGACCGGAAAGACCGACCAGCGGGATGTTAATCCTCGACCCCGTGCGTCCTTTCCCTCGAAGGTTGACGCAACGGTATAATTTGAAGACAGGCGATCTGGCTTCCGTTTTAAGCTTAAGCAAAAACGGTTACAGTAGCGGGACTGCGCCGGACTTTAACCGGCTTCCCCTGGCTGACTCTTTTCCAATGGCGGTTTCGTGCCGCACCCCGCCTTATTATTGCCTGGCGAGGCGAATAGAGACTCATCAAATTTACTCATAATTTAGAAATTTTAAAGTACGTTTTTGAAATACGCCGCGTTAATTTATATGCGACTAAGCGGGATGGTAACACGCTAGAGTTACTATGTCAACTTTATTTTCTTCTCTAACTTTAAGCAGGTTGCAATTAGGGCCGGGCGTTGTTATAATTTCCTGGTTAATCATTATAGACGAATAATGCTTTTCCCGGCACCAGGCCGTTATTTTGAATGTTGAAAGATGAAAGAAGTAAAGAAGGAAGACTTAAATTGTCACTAAGTACCCTAAACGTTATTCAGATTGTGCTGGGCATTTTCTTGGTTATATTGATTTTACTCCAATCCAAAGGCAACAGCTTCAGCGGAGCTATGGGCGGTGAGAATAATTCAATCTTTCGGACTCGGCGCGGGTTTGAATTGCGATTATTCCAGTTCACGATTGTTTTCGCCGTGCTGTTCATTGTAACAAGTCTATGGGCAAGTTTCTTTAAATAGCGTGAAGAACGTTAAACATTCTACCTGATGTTCTTTTCCTCGGAACGAGATGAGGTTTTAGGTTTTGGTTAATCGTCTCAGGCTCCAGGTTTTTGTGGCAGTAGTCGGACTTTTCGCTATTGCCTTCTCTCTGGCCTACTTTCTACTGGTAGTTACCCCGGTCAATGAACCTGCTCCCGGCGGCACTTATACCGAGGGCGTGGTAATAGATACTTCTTCCGCCCTCAAAATCAATCCTCTGGTAGCCCCGGCCAACTCTTTTAGCCAGGATGTGGCGGCCCTGGTCTTTAGCGGCCTGACTCGCAGCGTGCCGGGTACTACCGCCGACCAACCGGGCCAGGTTGTTGTGTCTGACCTTGCTGATAACTGGACTATTTCGGCTGACGGTAAAGATTGGGAATTTCATCTCCGCCACGACATAGTATGGCAGGATGGTTTTCCTTTCACCTCGAAAGACGTGGCCTATACGCTTGGCCTGGTTAAAAGCGACGACTTTCAGGGTCCGAAAGACCTGGCCGCTATCTGGAAAAGGGTCGAAGTGACTCGCCTGGGCGACTATACCCTGCGCTTTCGGCTGGAACAGCCCTTCCCGGCTTTCTTAAGCTACACCAGCCTGGGTATCTTACCGGCCCACAAACTTGAAAATAAGATTAAAGCCGCTGACCTGACCAGTTCTCAGTTGGAATTTAACCTGTCCCCGGTAGGTATTGGCCCCTATCAACTGGCTCCCGGCGGTATTACCCCGGACGGCCTGACCTTGATTGCCAACCCGCTTTATATTGGCAAAAAGCCCTACCTGGACAAAATCTGGTTCCGATTTTACCCCAGTTCCAACGCCGCCCTCAGTGCCATGCAGGCCAACCAGGTGGACGGAGTTTCGGAGGTGAGCGCCGATGAAGCGGGCCGCATCAGCACCCTTAAAAATATCAACGAAATAAGTACGCCCCGGTCGCGCAACACCTTTTTGTTCTTGAACTTGCAGCGCTCGGTTCTTTTCGGCCAGAAGGAAGTCCGGCAAGCCCTGGACTATGCTATTAATAAGCAAGCCCTGGTTGATAAAGCTCTCAATGGCGATGCCGTAGTCAGTTCGTCGCCTATCCTGGCAACTTCCTGGGCTTACAAAAAAGACATCAATACCTACACCCTTGACCTGCAAAAAGCTAATAAACTCCTCGATAATGCCGGGTGGAAAATCAACCGGGATGGCATTCGCGAACGCAACAACCAGACGCTGGTATTTCGGATGCTGATTGATGATACCGCCGGTAAACGGGCCGTAGCTTCGCAGATTGCCGAGAATTTGAAGGCCATCCAGGTAGTAGCCCAGATAGTAACCGCTCCCAGTCCGGCTGACCTGGATGCCAGCTTGAAGTCGGGCAGCTATGACGCGACCCTACTCACGGTCGAGAGTGTCCTGAACGATCCCGACCCCTATGGCAACTGGCATTCCAGCTTTGCCGAAGCGGGCGATTCGCATACTAACTTCGCCAACTGGAAACTGAACCGGGCCGACCAGTTGCTGGAACAGGCCAGGATGGTCGTTAAAGAAGATGACCGCAAAAAGCTATATTTGCAATGGCAAGAACTCTGGGCCGATGAATTACCCAGTATCCCTCTCTATTACAGCACTTACAAATATATCGTCAGCAACCGAGTCGGCGGAGTTCAGGGCCAAAATTTGAAAGTCTTGAATGTTGCCAGCGACCGGCTGAAAGATATTACTTCGCGATATATCTTTACCAGCGTCCGGTTTGGTGCTTAAATTAGTATACCTAGAACGTTCAATGTGGAACGTAAAGACCG
>JAYSYV010000671.1:0-4948 GCA_043727245.1 Chloroflexota bacterium
GCGCTATCCCCAGCCGGTTTAGTCAGACTTGGCAAAATCTTTTGATTGCGAATTCGTGTTTCTTTAAGAGCCTGCACTATCTTTTTGGATAGTTCGCTCGGCACATCTACCAGCGAGAAATGGTCATACAACTCGATTGCGCCAATGGCCCGGCCTGGAATATTCGCTTCGTTGGCGATAGCGCCGACAATATCACCCGGTCGGACCCCATCATCCCGTCCAACATTGAGGTAAAGCCGGGTCATGCCTTGCTCCGCCCCGAACTGATTGTCCTCGCGGTCGCGGCGTTTTCTCGGCGGAGGCCGGTCATTTACTTCCTCGGTTTGCTCAAATTCGGCCAGGCTATCTTCAAGTTCCTGCGCCGGAGCGCCCAGCAACAGTTTGAAAGCCGCCGCCGCAATTTCAGTTGTGCTAAATTCATCACCAAGTTCTTCAACCATTACCACATAAGACTCCAAACCATCCTGCCCCAGGATTTCCCGGACTTTATCCTTGAATTCCTCTCTGCGCCGCTCAACTACGTCCGAAATGGTCGGCATACGCATCCTTTGGACACCCGCCCCGGTAGATTTCTCAATGGTCTGCCAGAGCCGCCGTTCGCGGGCTGTCACCAGGGTTATAGCAGTGCCAGTCCGGCCCGCCCGACCAGTCCGGCCAATCCGGTGGACATAGCTTTCCGGGTCCAGCGGAATGTCGTAGTTTATGACGTGAGAAACATGGTCAATGTCCAGACCACGCGCCGCCACATCAGTGGCGATAAGTAATTCGACCTGCTCATTTCTAAACCGGCCCATAACCCGGTCGCGCTGAGTCTGGTTGAGATCGCCATGCAGGGTTTCCGCCGAATAAGCCCGTGCGGTCAACCTTTGGCCTAAATTATCCACTTCCAGCTTGGTCCGGCAGAAAATAATAGCCGAGGTCGGCCTTTCAAAATCGAGAACGCGCACCAACACCTCGAATTTATCACGCCGACCCACTTCATAATAAGTTTGGCGGGTCTGTGGAACGGTCATCTGCTCGGTTTTAACGGTAATACGCTGGGGTTGGTGCATGTAGCGTTTGGCAAGATTGGCAATTTGAGTGGGCATAGTTGCGGAAAACAGGGCCATCTGGCGAGTTTCCGGCATTTCTTTCAGGATAGTTTCAATATCCTCGATAAAGCCCATGTCCAGCATTTCATCAGCCTCGTCCAAAGCCACCATCTGAACTTGTTGCAACTTCAGAGTGCCACGATTGATGTGGTCTAAAATTCGGCCCGGCGTACCGACCACCACCTGCACACCCTGTTTAAGGGCGCGGAGCTGGCGCTCGATAGGCTGCCCACCGTATACCGGCAATACCGATAAATGGCGGTGCTTGCCGTAAGATTGAAAAGCCTCCGCAACCTGCATTGCGAGTTCACGGGTAGGCGTAAGCACCAGAGCCTGCGGGAAACGATTGTTGATGTCCAGCTTTTCAATGATTGGCAGGGCAAAAGCCGCCGTTTTACCCGTACCGGTCTGGGCCTGGGCAATCACGTCCCCGCCTTTCAACAATACCTGGATAGTTTGCTCTTGAATTGGCGTTGGCTCTTCATAACCAAGCTCGGTAATCGCCTTCAGGGTTGCTTCACTCAAACCGAGTTCCGCAAAAGTTGATGTCATAACAAGTTCTCCGTTTTACAAACTGTCGTCTTTATTTAATATACCTAAACCTCTGCAACTAACGTTCCAACGAAATGAGGTTTAGTGTGGAATTAAGAAAAAGGCGATAAGGCTTGAAGCCCTACCGCCTCCTGTAGTTTTGAGCTTAATAGGTCGTAACCGCCGCATTGAAATCAGTGACCTGCCCGGCCCGCATTCGCCGGAAGATAAACGGGTTTTCGTCGCCATCCTCATCTACCACCACTTGCTGGCTCACGTCCACCTCTACGGCATCGCCTTCGCTGAACTGCCCGTCCAGCACCAGTAAAGCCAGTGGGTCCAGTAGCATACGCTGGATAGTCCGTTTGAGCGGCCTGGCCCCAAATACCGGGTCATAACCTTCCTGAGCCAGGCGCAACATCGCGTCGGGGGTGATTTGCAGGTCAATGCGCCGCTCAAGCAACCGCTTGCGGACTGCTTCCAGTTGGATGCTGGCGATATGGCCGATCTGGTCCGCCGACAACGGCTTGAAGATGATAATCTCGTCAATCCGGTTCAGGAACTCAGGCCGGAAATGGTTTCGCAAAGCTTCCATCACCATCGCTCGCATCTCGCGTTCCTGCTCGATATGCAACTCCATAATCCACTGGCTGCCCAGGTTGGAAGTCATGATAACTATAGTATTTTTGAAATCCACCACCCGGCCCTGTCCGTCGGTCAGGCGGCCATCGTCCAGCAGTTGCAACAGAATATTAAAGACATCGGAATGGGCCTTCTCTATTTCGTCAAAAAGGACCACCGAGTAAGGCCGCCGCCGGACCAATTCGGTCAACTGGCCGCCTTCATCGTAACCCACATAGCCGGGAGGAGCGCCAATTAAACGCGAAACGCTATGCTTTTCCATGTACTCGGACATATCAATCCGAATCATGGCCTTCTCATCGTCGAACAGATATTCGGCCAAAGCGCGAGCCAGTTCGGTCTTGCCGACTCCGGTTGGACCCAGGAAGATAAAGGAACCCAGGGGACGGTTGGGGTCTTGTAGACCCGCTCGCGCCCGCCGGATAGCGTTGGAAACCGACCTCACAGCCTGCTCCTGCCCGACTATTCGCTGGTGCAGCCGGTCTTCCATGTGGACCAGCTTTTGCATCTCACCTTCCATCATCCGGCTGACCGGCACGCCGGTCCAGCGAGAAACGACTTCGGCAATATCTTCCTCATCCACTTCTTCTTTGACCAGCATCCCGACTCCGCTGGATTGCGAGTCTTCAAGCTCAGTTTCGCGTTCGTGCAAATGGCGCTCCAATTCGACCAGTGTTCCGTACTTGAGCTGGGCCGCTTTTTCGTAATCGGCAGCGCGTTCGGCCTTCTCGACTTCCAGGCGGACCTGCTCGATTTTCTCTTTGAGCGAACTGACCGAAGTAATCTGCTCTTTTTCTTGCTGCCACCTGGCCCGCAACTGCCCGCCTTCTTCTTTCAGGTCGGCCAGTTCTTTTTCCAGGTTCGCTAGACGGTCGCGTGAAGCCTGGTCCTTCTCTTTTTTGAGAGCTTCTCGCTCGATTTGAAGCTGCATGGCCCGGCGTTCAATTTCGTCCAGTTCCACCGGCAGGCTATCAATTTCCATTCTAAGCTTGGAAGCGGCCTCGTCAACAAGGTCAATCGCCTTATCGGGCAGAAAGCGGTCGGTAATGTAGCGGTTGGAAAGAATTGCCGCCGCGACCAGGGCTGAGTCCTTGATACGGACTTTATGATGGACTTCGTAGCGTTCGCGCAAACCGCGCAAAATCGAAATGGTATCCTCGACGTTCGGTTCGTTAATCAGGACCGTTTGAAAACGGCGTTCCAGGGCGGCATCTTTTTCGATATGCTTGCGGTACTCGTCCAGGGTGGTCGCGCCGATACAGTGCAGTTCACCCCGCGCCAGCATCGGTTTGAGCATGTTACTGGCATCCATCGCGCCTTCGGCTGCCCCGGCCCCAACAACGGTATGCAGTTCGTCTATGAAAAGCACAATCTGGCCTTCCGACTGCGACACTTCTTTCAGGACTGCTTTGAGACGTTCTTCAAATTCGCCCCGAAACTTGGCCCCGGCTACCATCGAAGCTAAATCTAGCGCGATAATTATTTTATTCTTCAGACCTTCCGGCACATCACCGCGCACAATGCGCAGGGCCAGCCCTTCCACAATGGCGGTCTTACCCACCCCAGGCTCCCCGATTAATACCGGGTTATTCTTAGAGCGGCGAGAAAGCACCTGGATAGTCCGGCGTATTTCCATGTCCCGGCCAATTACCGGGTCGAGCTTGCCTTTGCGGGCCAATTCAGTCAGGTCGCGGCCATATTTTTCGAGCGACTGGTATTTTTCTTCCGGGTTTTGATCTGTTACGCGTTGGCTGCCCCGGATAGCGGTCAACACATTAAGGATGGCTTCGCGGGTAACACCCAGTTCGCGCAAAATTTTACCAGCAGTCGGCGAAGGCATTATGCCACCCATCCGGTCAATTTGCTCATCCAGCAAAGCCAACAAGAGATGCTCGGTTGAAATATATTCATCCTTAAAACTGTCAGCTTCTTTCTGGGCCAGGTCCAATACCCGGCGCGTCCGGGCCGCTGCGTAAATCTGCGCCCCCGAATTCTGCAATTTAGGCAGACTGCTTACCGCATTATTTAGCTGGCTCTTCAAAAGAGCCGGGGTTACGTTCAGCCGCCCTACAATCTGGGGAACGACCCCTTCTTGCTGATCCAGCAGGGACAACAAAAGATGCTCCGGGTGGAGTTCATTATGATTTAGCTGTTCGGCTTTCGCCTGGGCATTCAGGAGCGCTTCTTTAGTTTTTTCGGTATATTTATTGATATTTGCCATAAAGGCTAAACCCCTCCATTATTAATTAAATTTAATATTATTTCTTTCGTTTTATAATACGCAAAAGAGGGTTAGTGGTCCATTAGAACTGAATATGGATTATATCAGAATTGTGTTAGCTAAAGCCATATTCTGGAAAATATTAGTGATTTACAGCTTGATTCCGACTTAAAAGTTGACGTTTTGTAAAGGAAAACAAAACAAAATGGCCCCGGCAATAGCCAGGACCATTAAAGAGGAGAATAAATTAAATATAATGCTTAAAAATTACTACAACACCTTAATTTTTTCGCGCTCGGCTTCGATTATTACCGGGGAGCTATAGGAACTCTTGTGACTAAAAATAGTACTAAAATCCAAAGTACCCAGAAAAGCCAGTAATAACATCAACCCGACTAACGCTTCCATTTTGCCCTACCACAACTTTCTTTCTATTACAGCCCATCTAAAGAGCTTTTTCGTC
>JAYSYV010000672.1:0-4947 GCA_043727245.1 Chloroflexota bacterium
GCGTTACCCAGTTTTTCCCTGGCAAGCCAGTAAACCGGCAGCGCTCCCAGCCCAACAATTACGGTTTCCACTACCAGCAAGGTCATAGGGGAAGGCAAAACGAGGTAGAAGGGAGCCATCAAGGCGTAAATCAGGATTACATCGGTTCCCAACAGTGACGAACTAAAATCAGTTGCGGAAACTTCCAGGAAGCGGCCCTGGGTAGTGTTCCAGATCGCTTGCTGGTAGAAAGCCAGGTCAAACCCGTCCATAAAATGAGCCAGTCGCAAGGCATGCAAACTGCTCAACGCAATTACAAATAAAATTATAAACAGGCCCAGGAATAAGGCGGGTAAAGCAGGGAGTTTTAAAAGGGAAAATCTGTTCAAGTCTGTCGTTAACCGGGAAAGTCTAAATAAAAAGAAGTAGGAGCGTCCCTTTAACTGGGCGCTCCTACTTGAGCAAGTACAAAACTAACTGGTAGCCGTAATGACCAACAGAATATTGCCATCGCCGGAAGTACCGAGTTCTGGACCGGCCACCGCGCCGGGCAGCAGAAGTAATACGGCCACATTCGGGGGCTTGGCATAAACCTGATACCAACCGCCCGCGCCTTCAATCACAGATAGGTCACTGTTGCCGCTAAGTGCGCCGCCCGCAGCTTCCGTGGCATCAATCCAGCCTGCCTTGGGAAATTCCTGGGCATAGAATTCCTTAATCGTATCCGCATCAGCGTTAATCTGGTAGGTTTTGATAGTGCTGTTCTTGCCGCCACCTGCACTAAAAGAAGACATAAATTGGCTCTGCAAGTTGGCCGGAAGCTTCACGAGAGTCGCGCCCGGATAAACCGGGGTAGCAACCGACACGGTAGCAGCCGTAGTCCCGGCAGCCGGGGTAGCACCCGCCTTGGTGGGGGCAACCACCGTAGATACGGCCCTGGTAGTGGCGGCTGCCGCAGTAGTCCCGGCAACCCTGGTGGTAGCTGCCGCCGCTGTGGTAGAAGACCCTACTGTCGGAAGATTGTTACCTGCGGTAGCCTGGGGAGCGGACGTTGCCGTAGCTAAAGCGGCGACCGAAGTAGACTGGCCGACCGTGGTGGCCGCAGTTGTACCGCCAGCCGCCGCCGTACCCGTGCCGCTATTGGAACCAGCCGTAACGCTCACAGAGGCCAGCGGGGTAGCAGTAGTGTTCGAGCCTTTGTTACCAAGCACCAAAAAGGCGACTAAACCGACTACAACCAGGGCCAGGATGCCAACCCCTACCAGAATTAATGGAGTATTAGAGCGCGGCGGTTTCGCCGGAGGAATTTGACCGCCGCCGTAACCACCGTATTGCGGTTGAGGCTGGGTATAACCAGGCTGGGCATAAGCCGGTGGCTGGGGCGGATAGCCCTGAGGTTGACCGTAACCGGGTTGTTGTGGCGGATATCCGCCCTGTCCGCCAGTAGGCTGGTAACCACCTTGCTGCCCGGTAGGCTGACCGTATCCGCCACCCTGTTGACCATAGCTCGGCTGTTGGGGTTGTTGAGGTGGATACCCACCCTGATCCTGGCCCTGGTTTGAGCCGCCAGCCGGGGGATAGTTACTACCATAATTATTGCTCACAGCGATACTCCTTTTCAAGACGGGTAAAATTAGCGGATTCTACTCTTTAAAAGTCATAAGAATTGGCCGTTCTTCCCTATGAGCGTATAACAGGCCACCTGGCAAATCAGATTGCTACTTGGTGGTCGGAACCGGGCTGGCGCTGGGGAGCGGAGCCGTTCCGCCCTGGATAGCAATTACCACGTTCTGGTCTTTGGGAAGCGTGTCGTTAGACCGATAAGTACTCAGCAAATCGGCTTTAGCTTCCGGCCCAAGCAGGATTATTCCCACTACACGTTTCTTACTGGGGTCAGCCAGCGGCTTTTCAAAAGCCAGAACCAGGCCATTGTTGCCCAGTTCGTCGCTCTTTAGGATGCTGGGAGATACGTTCATCCAACCACGCTTAACCATCTCGGTATTATACGATGTTTGAAGGTCAGCCAGGCTCTGGGCGGTCTTATAGACGGTTACATCCTGTTCGACAATCTCGCTGGCACGGGCGGGTAAAAGCACTTTGGCTCGGAAATCAGCGTCACTCGCTATACTGGGGACAGCCGTTAAACTGGTTGGTACGTACAGATCAAAATTTGTATCGGTAGTACCGCCGCAGGCCACCAGCAGGGCCGATAGTAAAAGCAAGCAAAGGCCCAGGGTCGGGATTTTCCAGAATTTATTTTCACTTACAAATAAAGCAGGCATTGAGTAGGGAAAGCCTTCCTCCGTAATTATCCCACCAACAATTTCAGCGGGCCGGTTCAATACAACAATACCAGGGCCATTATACCCTGGCAAACGACAAACTATTATAACATACATCACTTTAAACGCTAAAAATAGCTGGGAAATTCTATATAACGCAGATTTCCCGGCTATTTTTAGCGCTTTTCCCGGCTAGACCAGTTCAATGCTCATGGCAACGGCCCCACCTCCGCCCAGACAGAGTGTTACCAGGCCACGCTTGCCGCCGGTATCCTGCAAAGCATGAATCAAGGTGGTCAGAATCTTGGTCCCGCTGGAACCAATCGGATGACCCAGGGCAATCGCCCCGCCCCGCACATTGACTTTGCTCATATCCATCTTTAGTTCTTTGGCGTTCGCCAGAACCTGGGCTGCGAAAGCTTCGTTTACCTCGATTAAATCGAAGTCGCCCAGCTGCAGTCCGGTTTGCTCCAGCAGCTTCTTTACGGCCAGGGGCGGGGCGGCAAAGATAAACCTGGGTTCCAGGCTGGCGGAGGCGTAACCTGTCACCCGCGCCTGGGGCGTAACCCCGTGCTTTTCAGCGGCCTGACGGCTGAGGACTATCACGGCGCTGGCTCCATCACTCAGGCCGGGGGCATTTCCGGCGGTAACAACCCCGCCATCAGGTTTAAAGACCGGAGCCAGACGGCTCAGGCTATCGAGTGTGGTGTCGGGCCGCACCGGCTCGTCCGTATCGAAAATAGTCACCCCTTTTTTGGTCTTGATTTCAACCGCCACGATTTCGCGCTTGAAATCGCCTCGCTCAATCGCCTGGACCGCTTTGTAGTGGCTGGCAGCGGCTAACTGGTCCTGGGCCTCGCGGCTGATTTCAAAAGTTTCAGCGATAATCTCGGCGCTCATACCCATATGGTGATTTTCATAAGCGCACCACAGCCCGTCGTGAATGACCGAGTCTACCAGTGTGCCATTGCCCATGCGATAGCCTGAGCGAGCCTTTTCCAATAAATAAGGAGCCTGGCTCATACTCTCCATGCCACCCGCCACCATAACCTCGTTTTCACCGGCTTTAATCGAGTTGGCAGCTAGCATGACCGCTTTGAGGCCGCTGCCGCAAACTTTATTGATGGTCAGAGCCGACACCGAGGCCGGTATACCGCCACCCAGCGCAGCCTGCCGGGCGGGAGCCTGACCAATCCCGGCGGACACCACGTTGCCCATGATTACTTCCTCGACAGCCTCCGGGCGAATGTTGGCCCGTTTAAGGGCTTCCCGGATGGCGATAGCGCCAAGTTGAGGGGCGGTAAAGCCGCTCAAAGCTCCCAGAAATTTACCGGTTGGCAACCGGGTAGACCCGGCAATTAAAACTTCATCGCTTTTCATGAAATTACTCCTTAAAGCTCGACATTGAGTCTCTTTAACAGTTTCTTTTTCTTAACCTTGATTATTTAGTCTTCGTTTTCAGAAGACTTCACCAGATACTTTTCATAAAAGATGGGGGGAAGGTTCATGTGGACGGTTCCGTGGTGAGTTTCCACAAAGCTATTCCTGGAGTAAAATCGCTGGGCCAGAGCTTTAACTCAATCAACCAAAGCCTTTTCTCTTTAGTCATAAGAACGAAATTGGACTAAACAAAACATTATTAAATACAGAAACGACCCCTTTGATTCTAATCCTCAATCTAATAAAAAGCAACAGTTGAAGATTAAGGTTTGTGCCTTTTGATGAGGGATAGCTGCTAGAATTGGGCCTGATTTGAGCAGATTATTGGAGTCGGTAACCCCGAAAGAGCGGGGCAGGTAATCAATCCTTTCTTCGAATCGTGAAGTTTCAGCCCCACTCCGCAGTGTAATTTCCCCGGAATAAACGGCGATTTGCAGCACCTTTTTAAGGTAAAGCTCCAGCGAGAGATTGGGAGTTTTAAATTGTAGATGCTCACGGCCCGGTTAAACTTCCATCCTTAAATTAAAAAGCCCGAATTGGCCTGACAGCCCCCTATACTATATGATACCAGAGTTTATTTGAATAATGGTCAAGGAGGCTTCGATGGAAGATAACAAAGTAGACTATAACCAGCTTTTAGAAGAATTACGCCAGCAAGAAGAAACCTTGCAATTTTCCGAATTTACCAATGATACCGCCTATAATTTGGGCCAGTTATTGGTGGAATTAGCCCGCCAGGACGGGCTAGACGTTACTATAGATATCATCCGCCACGGCCACCAGCTTTTTCACGTGGCCCTGCCCGGTACTTCCAGCGATAACGACGAATGGATTAAACGAAAAGTCCGGGTGGTCAACCGCTTCGGGCATAGTTCCTTTTACATGGGTATTCACTACAAACGGCAGAATACCACGATGCAGGAAAAAGCTTTGCTGGACCCGGCTGAGTTCGCGGCCCACGGCGGGTCTTTCCCGGTCATTATCCGCAATGTGGGCGTGGTCGGGACTGTCACCGTGTCGGGCTTACCCCAGGAGGAAGACCATAGACTGGTCGTGCGGGCTATCCGGCAGTTTTTGGGTGGCGGGTAGACCACTTTTACCAAATTTTTACCGGTATTAACCTGCTCTTTAATTTAAGGCTGTTATCCTTACCTTAAACCTTAGAAAGTCAGCTTTATGTAAGGAGAGGTAAGGATTATGGTTTCATCAACAGGTCCATTTATTTACGAGAAGCAGGGTTGGGGTC
>JAYSYV010000673.1:0-4944 GCA_043727245.1 Chloroflexota bacterium
CCTTCAGTCTAAGTCTACTGAAAAGAAGAAAACCCGATAGGGGCCGGTTATCCTTAGATTACCGGCCCACGTTTAAATCAGTTTGGAGGAAGAAGTAAATGTGGAAACTAGACCATGCTGCGAATAACACCGACCAACTTGCCCTTAATACGGGCATTGTCCATGCCGGTATAGATAGGCTGCATGGTGCTATTGGCAGGCTGCAAACGAATCCGGTTGTTATGCGGCTCCGGGAACCACTTCTTCAGGGTGGTTTCACCTTCGTTCTCCAACCAGACTGCCACGGTTTCGCCGGTTTCGGCGGTTTCGCTGCTACGGATTAAAACGATGTCGCCATCGGCAATCAGTGCATCAATCATGGACTCGCCTTTGACTCGCAAGGCGAAAACATCAGGACCAGGGCGGCCTTTGAATAAGGAGGAAGGCACTTCCATCTGGTCTTCAGGGTCGGCATCCTTGCGGTCTGGGATAGGTTGCCCGGCGGCAATCGTACCCAGTAGCGGAATAAATTCGCTGTTGCCGCGACGAGGCCGGTCAAGCAGTTCAATGGCGCGGGATTTACCGCTTTTGCGGGTGATTTTATTCTTGGTTTCGAGCGCATCCAAATTATAATCAACTACCGAAGTCGAGCTAATCTTGAGGGCCATTTGAATTTCCCTCACAGTCGGCGGCCAGTTGTTTTCTTCGATATAGCGGTGAATAAAATCCAGGATGTCTTGTTGCTTTTTAGAGAGTTGATTCATTTTACGTCTTCCTCCTGAGCGCCCTCGTCCGGTTTCGGAAACCAGTACAGAACGTTCAACTACCACAATCCCTGCTACCGGAACTTCAGCGCCCACCGGCGCTTTGCCCCGGCCTCCAGAGGCGAGTATAACTTTTGCCATTTTAGGGGCGCTTTCTAAACTGTTTTTCCCAGTCCGGCCAGCGCTACTCCTGGAAGCCGATGCTATCGTCATTTCTGTCTAACTCCGGGTTCTAACTCTAAGGGTCCGTTTTATTCGCCTGCGGCGAATTTAATATATATTAACAATTGTTAGAACAATTATACGCAAGAACAAGGGTTCTTGTCAATAGGTATTTGATGGATTAGCATATTTTTTCTAGTTTATTTTGCAGCATTTACATGTAGAAATAGGGCAAGCAACATTAAACAGGAAATGTAGAAGGTTAAACGGGGTTTTGTACCAACACATCCTAAAAAGATCAGGTTTGAAGGGCGAAAACTTCACTGCTTCATTATAAGAAGAAAAAGGGGGTAAGAAGAAGAAAAAGGAGAGAACTAATCCTCTCCCATGATTACCCGGCTGAGAAATTTCTTCAGCCGGTCTTTAGCACCCTACCTAGAATACGTCTACGACTGTCCCCACCGGCAGCCGCCAGATCAGGCTGGCATCGTAAACTGTGGCGTTGACGCAGCCGTGACTCTGGGGAGCAATACCATATTTGGTATGCCAGTAACTACCGTGAATGGCGAAATCGTTGTAGAAATAGGTTACATAGCGTATATCCAGCAGCTTATAGGCCGTATCGGAGGCCCGGTTGCCGCCCTGCATTGTCTGCGTTTCAGGACGATAACCGCCGATGGCCGCGAAAACTCCTTTTATCGTCGAATAATCTATTTTTTTGACGGGATCAATCCCTCGACCGGTCGCTACCAGGGTTTGATAAACCATCTTATCCCCATTAAAAACGGCCATTTGCTGCTTGTCGGTCGAAACCGAAACCCATATACCGGGGTGGGTGCGCGGTATCGCCGGGTATACGGACATTTCGGCCTTTTTAAGATACTCCGAATAGACGAAAATATCCGGCTTTTCGTAAACCTGATACCAGGTAGTATTGCCCTTATTAATCTCCTCACCCTGTACGGACCGGATTACCTGGATAGTATCAGAAGCTTGCATCTGGGTGACGAAAGGCGTTTCAGGGGTATTCTTCGGGTGTTCCGCTTTGGAATTGGGAGCAAGCCGCAAGTTCAGAACATCGGTTGATTTATACCACTGGTGGGTAGGGCTGGTAAAAATACTTTCCAGCGGAGTAGTAAACTCAGGTGTTTTACCATTATAGCGCCACTGTAAATAAGAAAGCCCTACATTGCCCATTTCGACCTGATATTCTTGCGGGTTGGTAGGCGTATAAGTCAACAAGCGGCGCTCGAAAGCCTGGACCATAACATCTTTTTCTTTACCACCTACCTTCACTTTGGTCCAATAAGCCTCGGTGACAGGATAACCGACCGCGAAAAGCCAGTTGCTGATCGTGCCTTGCTGGTAACTGCCCTGGTTGTAGACCAGACCCTGGCGGTTAAGATAATTCCAGAAAGCCGATGGAATACTGAAGCCATTCTGGTTGCTGGCCGTTTTGGTGGCCGGGTCGCCCGTAAAAGTATTGATGAAATTGAGGCCATCCGAAGTAAGCTGGGCTTTCACCACATCGTCGGTACGGAATTCCCCGGTCTTACTGTAGTAAGGTAGCAAATCTTTGTAGGTCGGATAAACATTATCGGCATCCCCGGCAATCGGGACCGCCGCCGCCCCTTTGTTCTCGAAAGTGTTGTCACCCATCTGAAGCTTGCCGGTAATCATTTCGACCACCAGTAACCCGTTGCTTACGCTGGCCTGGGTCGGTTGGGTCATTTCCATGCGGGCCTTATCGAAATATTGAACCAGCCGCTTGCCAAAAGGAGCCTGGTCATAATCTTCGTAAAAGCCCAGGGCTTTCGGTTCTGGACCCCAGTACCAGCTTCTGGAAGCACGCTGAGAGGCGATTGGCAGGTCCGTCCGCTGCCAGGTCTGGTAAAACTGGGTAGTCCCGAAGCGGTCCTGCGGCGAAGGGGCAGCCAGGGCAGTAGCCGGTTCCGGTAAGATATTAAACACACATACCAGAAAAGGTAGAATCAGGTAAACAAAAAAAGCTACGCCAAGCTTTTTACTTTTCAAAAACATTCCAAACCTCTAGTGTTGCCTCAAAGCAAAAGAAATTTCCATACTACATCTTAGGGCTGTAACCGGCATATTGGCTCCCCTCAAACCTGAAAGGTTGAAAGCAGAGCAAAAAATGGCAACGAGAATTTAAGATTTGGTATATTAACGGTTGTATTGCTTATTTTGTTGCTTGATAACCCTTAAAATTATTCCCGTTTTTATATTCAGTATTGAACGGAGATTATTCTACTCTTCAGGGAAGAAGTGATTATTACACCTTTAATGCTGCACCACTTAATCTTATGGGTAAATCGAAAAGTTGTCAATCTGAGAATTATTAAAAAGGGGTTAGACTGCGGTAATAAAAGTCGAGCCGGAGGGCAAGCTAAACTGACGACCACTCAGGGAATGCAAAGCGATTCCCAGGCGGCGGCAGGCTTCTCGCAAGCGTTGGGGCGAATTATCGCCAAAGCTAATCCGTACCGTATTGAAGCGGCTATCGTTCATCAGAGGGTAATAAATCGGGCCGGGCAGGACCGCCACCCCGTTTTCGGCGGCTGCCAGGTGAAATTCATCAGCCCGGACATCTTCGGGCAAAGTTAGCTGAATACTAAAGCCCGCCTCGCATTTACTCCAGCTACACCCGGCCTCGCCCAGTTCGGCCTCAAACCCGACCAGCAAAGCGTCGCGCCTTTCCCGGTAAACCAGCCGGGCCGTTGCCAGTTCTTTTTCAAATACCGGCGCTCCGGCAAACTTCATGACCGAACGAGCCAGGGGGAGGGAAATTCCCCGGTCGAAAATGGCTTTGGCCCCGCCCAGTTTTTCCATTAGCGGCTTCTGGGCCGTTATCAGGCCAAACCGGACCGCCGGGAAAATCAACTTGCTGAAGCTTTTAAGATAAATTACCCGCCCCGGCTGGTCGTAACTTTTAACGGTGGGTAACAAAGTGTCGCCTGCGTAATAAAATTCGTTGCAGGTATCATCCTCGATAATCCAGAAATTGTAACGGTCGGCCAGTTCAATTAGTTGCTTGCGCCGCTCCGGGGCCAGGGTAATCCCGGTCGGACTCTGGGCTGTTGGGATAGTATAGAGCAGGCGTGGCCGGTAACGTTCGGCCAGCCGTTCGACTTGCTCGACCTGCATCCCCCGATCGTCCAGCGGCAACGGCAGCCAGTTAACTCCTCGGTTCTCGAAAATTTCCAGGGCCGAAACATAAGAAGGGCTTTCAACCAGCACATTGTCGCCCGGCCCGGCCAGCACCCGACTGAGCAGGTCCAGAGCCTGTTGACTGCCGGTAGTCAGGAGAATTTCGTCCGGGTCGGGCTGGAACCCGAAGCGGCCCAGGTATCCAGCCAGCCACTGACGGGTAGCCATATCTCCCAGGGCCGAGCCGTATTGAAGCTGTGAATTGCCGTAGGACTGGCTTTCTTGCTCGAAGCTCTCACCGGCCTTTTGCATGGCCGTCCGCCAGCGGCCCAATTGGAAAAGCTCCTGGGCCGGCCCGCCGCTGGTCAGTACAATCAAATCTTCACCGCTGCCAGCCGTCTGGTGACGGGCTATCGAGGTGTTCAAGGCCCGCTGGACCAGGGCGGAACGGCTGGCTTTGAAATAATCTGGGAAATTAAAGGGGGCCGGGGGAAAAGCCAGGTGAGTTGCTATCGCCGGGACTTCCGCCTCTACGGGTAAGTCCGCCGCCAGCGGCCTGACCTGGGGCAACCGAGCGAAAGTGCCGCGCCCGACCTGACCCACGGCATAACCATCCGCCCCAAGTACCTCGTAAGCCTGAGTAGCCGTGACCGGACTTATAGCCAGCTTCTCTTTCCAGGCTCGAATAGGCGGCAATTTCTCGCCGGACTGTAAATCGCCGCGCCGGATAGCCGCTTTAAGCTGCTCGGCCAGTTGCCGGTAGAGCGGTACACTGTCGGTTTTATCCAGTTTAATTTTCGTGAAGTCCAACTTTTTCCTTGTAAAACTTTTGCTGGCCCAAGTGCCTTAAGTTCATTTCCCATTAAAGAATGTT
>JAYSYV010000674.1:0-1530 GCA_043727245.1 Chloroflexota bacterium
TATCTGCTTCTTCCTTGAACTTATTTAGTAATTTTTTACGGGTATCTTCGAGGCTCATATCTAGCTACCACTGAAATCAGGCTCAGTTATAAATTGCGCTCAAAATGGGTATAAGGCCGTTCTTAACACTTCCAGGTCCAACAACATTACAGGAATGGCCGCCGAAGGGCTATTTCTAAGTAAGCGGCTCTTTTCAAAATTCGACATTTCCCTGGTAGCAGCTTCAGCCAGACCTGCGTCATTTCTGGCTTCAGCACCCGGTAAAAGCTCGCTTTCTCCAATGATACCATTAAATGCTAAAGCCGGTTGCAAATACTCTTTGCTGACAGAACCTGCCGGGTGCTGGTTGCCGAAGGCTTCTCGGTCAATAAGGGCCATCCCCCAGATTAACCGTCCTAAACGTTTGCGACAGACCCAGCCGTCCAGCAGCCGCATTTTATCCAGGCCGATATGCCAGATGCCTATGATGTCATCTACACTTACCCCAAAAGGTTGTTGGATGTTGCCGCCGCCAACCAGTTGACCTGAAAGCAAAATCTTGGAGTCGGTCAGCGCTTCAGAGGCGACAAGTTGGAGTTTGCGGGCCAGTTCCAGCACCCTAAGAGATTTGCCCTGGTATAGTATTTCGGCCCATTCCCGCCCATTTTCCGGTTCGGACGGCCTTATTACCGTAAACATTTCATCTTCGGGCTTGGCAATATTATGAACCTGTTTCAACAACAGGCCGTAAGGCTGGTTTGCCACTTGGACCATAATTAGTTCCACAGTCTGAGCGGGAAAAGTTTCCGCCGGGTAGACCGGCAACCCGGCCTTATTAAACCGGCCTGGGCTGGCAAATTTATTTCGTTCCCTGGTTTCCCCTAAAAACATACTGTAACTTCTCTAATCCTGTGGGATGTTCGGCGGCTGGATTTCACCTTCCGAAACGGTATTGAGAATGGCTCCCATATTTAACAGGCCCATTAACCGGTTATCAATGGTCAGCTCGCTCCTGATAAAATCAGAGGTTTCTTTGTGACTCACGACAAACTGTTCCAGGTCGCTGGCCTTAACTTCTCTGACTTCGCCCATATTGTCCACCAGGACGGCCAGGGTGTATTTGTCGTGCTGGAGAATGACGAAACGCGAGGAGCGGGCCGGCGGCTGGGGGTCAATTTTCAAAAGCTGATGAATATTTATCAGCGGATAAATGGCGCTCTTAAAGTTGATTACGCCCAGCACATAAGGGCTGGCTCCCGGAACCGGGGTCACATCCAATAAGCGGGTAACGACCTTCACCTGTTCCAAAGGCAAAGCAAACCATTCATCGGCCAGGTAGAAGGTCAGCAAAGAAACCTGTGGCTCTTGTTCCTGGTTCTCTTGCAGGGTCATAGCTTGCCGTTCCAACTCAATGATGAGGCTTTCTGCTTCGGAAATTGAGGCCGGTTGTGTCGAAATAAATTGATTATCCATTTTAATTCTGGCTCACCTGATCGGGCAGGCTAATCCACCTATCTGGCTGATTCTGCTCGATGGTCTTTCTCAGGATAG
>JAYSYV010000675.1:0-1528 GCA_043727245.1 Chloroflexota bacterium
GCTTTTAAAGGCCGCAAGAAATGGGAGAGGGTAGCCCAGATTCCCGACCAGCGCATGCGTGATGCCCTTTTAAACTACATTGTTTACCAGGGCGATACCGAATTTGCTTCGGTCGAGCAGCAGCGTTTACTGTTTGATACTGCCCCGAACGAATACGATGCTGCCAGCCTAGCCCGGATTATGACTGAGGAAATGCGCCACGGCTGGCAGATGAGCCATTTGCTGGTGACTTACTTTGGCGATAGTGGCAAGCTGGAAGCCCAGAAACTTTTAGAGCGGCGGGCCTTCCAGAAGAACCGACTTCTGGGCAGCTTCAATGGCGATACCGAAAACTGGCTCGATTTATTCACCTATACCCAGTTTATAGACCGGGATGGCAAGTACCAGCTAGGCATGCTCCGGCACAGCGGTTTCGCGCCCCTGGCCCGTTCGATGGGGCCGATGCTCAAGGAAGAAAATTATCACTTGGGAACCGGCAATAATGGTATGCTGCGGATTGTCAAAGCGGGGATAATTCCGCTACCTATTATCCAGAAATATATTAACAAGTGGGTTCCCACCGCTTACGACCTGTTTGGAACCGACCACTCCAGCTCAGCGCACTGGGCCTATACCTGGGGTTTGAAGGGCCGCTATGACGAATCCGAAAACGATCAACCCGCCGACCTGGAATTTATGAACGAATATGCCCGCAACCTCTATATCAAGGAGTGCCAGGGCTTGCTTGAGCGCATTAACAGGTTCATCCCGGAGGGCCAACCCAACTTGTTCCTGCCAAACGTCAAGTTCAACCGGAACATCGGCCAGGCTGCTAACCAGCCTTACGACCTTAACGGCAACCTCATGCCAGCCGACCAGTTTCCGGCCTACCTGGAAACTCATACGCCCAACTCCGCCGACAAAGAGATGCTTAAAGGGTTACTGAAGGGCAACGCCTGGATATTACGGACCATCAAATCCTTAAACGGTGATGCCCCAAATGTGAGAAATGGCGTGAACCCAAATTTGATTTAGCTACTCAAGGTTTAGGACAAGGCCGGTTAGGTCTGGGGATTGTTAGCCTGGTAGCCTATCTGACCCACTCTTTGACAATGACAATGCGGCAAGTGGTCAGCTACCTCAAAGCGTTGCATCAAGTGGCATTTACAGTGACCACGCATTACGAGGAACGTTTCCGGTCGCTCATTAAGCCCTCTTTTACACCTTTAGTAGTTGTATGAGGGGAGGTCAACTTGTCAATTTCAACTCCAACTCAAGATATCCTCATTTTTTATGTTTTACAGGCGTAGATATTGCCGCCAAAGATTTCACCGCCGCTACTCTTGTGCCAGTAAAACTACAAAATTAGCTTGAATTAAATTCCCCAATGGGTAAAAATCACGTGAGTCAATATCAGGAGTTTCTAAAAGATTCAGTTTAGTATTACCTTGCCCATAAAGCGACAGTTCAGCTTCCTTTAATAAACTAAAAATTAACGTAACAGAGGAGGCAGCAACAAAATAAATTCTTTACCGGGGACTGTCTCCCG
>JAYSYV010000676.1:0-1528 GCA_043727245.1 Chloroflexota bacterium
TGCGAGTTGAGAACGAGCAGAAAACAGGAGGCGCTCAGACAAACCAGGCAAAATATGGAAACCCACCTGGAAGTTTTGGAATACAAAAGACCTATTGCCAGGGCAAACATTAATTGTAAGAAATAAGAAAAGTTGCCCGGCCCGCCAAAGCTTCCCGGAATCTTGTAGCTAACAAACTCTCCGTCACTTCCGAAGGTGCTGATTACTTCGCTGGGCTGAAATATTCTTACAACTTTAATTCCGCCGTAGAACTGAATAGCCCCCAGTGCGCTGCTTCCCAGGCCCAGGGCCAGCACAAAAATTATAAATTGCTCAACCTTGCGCGGTGTATCTAGGGTTTCATAGGCTAAAAAAAGCATCGGGATATACAACACATAAGTTTTAAGGCCAATCAGGCCAACCAGCACGCTGGGCATGTTCGGATTGAGTATCTCCACCGTCAGATAGACTGTCACAACCATAAAGAAAATAAACAAACGGAGCAAAGTGCGCGACTTGAGAAACCCCAGACCCTTTTCACGTATGTAACCCAGGTAAATAAGGGCTAAAATCCCATCTTTAATCAGTAAAAGCGATACCTGATTGCTCAGATTCCGGCCTACCCCTTCAAATACAAGTATGAAGGCTATCGCAAATAGTCCCAAACGCCACTTGACGACCATTAATACACAACCGGGTATGGCGACCAGGGCCAGCATTAATATCAAACCCAGCAGGCTGGAACTACCTGCAAAAAGCAGGTTTACCAAAACTAGCACCAATACCACGCTCAAACCTGTCACTGTCAGGTTTGTCAGGCGACGCTGGGTGATTATTCGACTGGAAGGTTTAACTCGCTGCATTACTACTTGCGCTTCTCCTGCAACCTTCGGGTGAGGTGCAAGCCGTCTACTTTAGCGGACGGTTGTTTGTTGAGTTAACAGGCCCGGTTTTCTTAGCCGGAAGTCTACTTGTGAATAGGTCTAGTTGCTGGCAGACAATTGTTTCCCAATTGAAATTCGACTGGAAATATAGTTGCGCTTTGCGGCCCAGTTCGGCCCGCTTTTCCACTGAAAGAGCTAATTCCCTGGCCCTGGCGGCAAACCCGGCTTTATCATTCGTGTCAACCAGCCGCACTGGTAAATCCCTGCCGAGAGTTGGATTGGTATTGTAGCCACGGGTGGCAACGATAGGCAAGCCGTGTTGTAGACCGGCCATAAGCGTGCCGCGCCGGGTGGATATGCCGTCTCCCAGCGGCAGCAGGTAAATATCAGTACAACTCAGTAACTCGCTAACCACCTGGGCCGAGACAAAGCTGGTGAAAGTAACATTACTGCGCTGGCGTAAGGCATGACCCGGTGGTAATTTTCCAATCGAGCTGCCGATCATTAGCAGATGCGTCTTAAGACCAGTCGCTTCTACCTCATCCAGGGCTGCCAGGAGCCAATCGAATTGTTTTTCCCAGCGCACTCCGCCCAGAAAGCCCAGTATCACTTCGTCCTCGGCCAGACTCCAGCGAGCCTTTACCGCGGCTCTGGCAGGTTGCGGC
>JAYSYV010000677.1:0-4931 GCA_043727245.1 Chloroflexota bacterium
GGCTTTTATTCCTCTACCGGTCCCTAAAAATTAAACTTCAAAACACGCTAGAAGGATTGAAAAAGAACTGATGCTAAATAAGACCCGGCTTTATGATGCGATAGTTGTAGGGGCCGGCCCAAACGGCCTGGCTGCCGCGATTACTATTGCCCGCGAAGGCCGCTCTGTTCTGGTGCTGGAAGGACGGGATACTATCGGTGGAGGTACGCGCACCGCCGAGCTAAATTTACCCGGTTTCTGGCACGATGTCTGTTCGGCCATTCACCCGTTAGGGTTAGGCTCGCCTTTCTTCCGCTCTTTGCCCCTGGATAGCTTTGGCCTGGAGTGGATTTTCCCACCGGCGGCCCTGGCCCATCCCCTTGATGACGGTGCAGCGATGGTCCTGTATCGCTCTATCAAAGATACCGCCGAAACTTTAGGCCCGGATGGTCCGGCCTATACCCGGCTGGTGGAACCTTTCGCGACCAATTGGGATAAACTGGCCCCGGCTTTACTGGGACCGTTGGCGATTCCGCGTCATCCGCTGGTGATGGCCCACTTTGGCCTGTACGCCCGGCGTTCGGCACAAGGTCTGGCCCGTTCTCAGTTCAAGCAACCCCAGGCCCAGGCTTTCTTTGCCGGGATGAGCGCCCATTCAATTTTGCCGATGGAGCAATCTCCCAGCGCCGCTTTTGGTCTGGTTCTGGCCGCGCTGGGTCACGCCGTGGGTTGGCCGGTTCCAAAGGGTGGATCGCAGCAAATTGCCAATGCCCTGGCAGCTTATTTGCGTTCGTTAGGTGGTGAAATAATTACCGGGCATTCAGTTGAATCGGTGGATGATTTACCGCCAGCACGGGCTATTTTGCTGGACGTGACCCCTCGCCAGGTTTTAAAGATGGCCCGTCACCACCTGACACCAGGCTACCGGAAGGGACTGGAACACTTTCGCTATGGCCCCGGCGTTTTCAAAATTGATTATGCGCTGTCCGGGCCGGTTCCCTGGCAGGCTGCGGGCTGTCACGAGGCTGGCACACTGCACCTGGGGGGGACTTTAGAGGAAATTTCCGCCTCCGAACGAGCTGCCGCCCAGGGCCAGTTTACCGAAAAACCTTTCGTCCTGGTAGCTCAACCCAGCCGGTTTGACCCTTCCCGCGCCCCCGCCGGACAACATACTTTGTGGGCTTATTGCCATGTCCCGAACGGTTCGACACATGATATGACTGGACCGATTACAGCGCAAATCGAACGGTTCGCACCGGGTTTCCGGCAATTAATCCTGGGACAAAGCACCATGAATACCGCCCAGGTCGAACTCTACAACCCTAATTATATCGGTGGCGATATTAATGGCGGCACTCAGGATTGGTTGCAGCTTTTCACCCGGCCCATGCCGCGTATCTCGCCCTATACTACCTCTAATCCACGCCTTTATATCTGTTCTTCTTCGACTCCACCTGGCGGAGGGGTCCATGGTATGTGTGGTTATTTCGCGGCTAAAGCGGCTTTGAAAAGGTTGAACAGTGGTCAGTAATTGTCCTGATGAATTAGAATTAGTTTTGAGAACCGGGATTAATAACTTTCCAGCAGGGCGCTGGCTTCGGAGTAGGCCATAGGCCGGGCAAAATAGTAACCCTGGGCGTACTGGCAGCCCAGGCGGTCCAGGAAGGCGGCTTCTTCGGCAGTCTCTACCCCTTCGGCTACTACGGTTAAGTTGAGAATATCGCCCAGGTTTAAGATCGTCTGAATAATGGCTTTGCTTTCGCTATCGTTGCTCAAACCGGTAATAAACGAGCGGTCAATAATGAGCGTATCCAGCGGCAAACGCCGGAGGGATTGCAAACTTGAAAATCCGGTCCCAAAATCGTCTACAGCTAGCTTTACGCCCAGGACTTTGAGGTTCTCCAGGATGATAAGAGTTTTGTCCGAATTATCGTTCACTACATTTTCGTTGATTTCAAATTGGATGAACCCTGGGTCAATTCCGGTATCTTCAATACATTCACGGACATGACTCAGCAGTTCAGGTTGGTGTAATTGCCGGGCCGTAAGATTTATGCTTATCACAAAGTTAGCGTCCTGGTCCGAGGCTACTTCGTGCCACTTTTGGAGCTGTTGACAGGCTTCTTTTAATATCCAATCCCCCAGGGGTAGGATCAAGCCGGTTTCTTCCAGGGCTGGGATAAATTCCGATGGTAGCAGCATCCCTTTTTGAGGGTGTCGCCAGCGCACCAGGGCTTCCATGCCGTTAATCCGGCCCAACTTTAATTCCACTTTTGGTTGGTAGAAAATCTCAAATTCATTGCGCTCCATAGCCTGGAGCAATTGTCCTTCCAGGCTGAGTAACACCTGGTCTTTGTCCACCACCGGCCCCTGGTAAAATTCGTAGGTAGCGCCACCGCGCCGCCTGGCCTGGTAAAGGGCTTTTTCAGCGTTGTGTACCAGTTCTAAAGGCCGGGAACTAGCCGTATTGTTCAGGGCAATACCGATGCTGGTGGTCAAATAAATTTCCTGGTCGGCCAACGAGAAGGGGGCTTGCAGAGCCTGGGCCAGGCGGCGGGCGACCATAGCGGGTTCATCCTCGTCTTCCAGGTATTCCAACAAAATGGCAAAGGCATTTTCGCTGTAACGGGCTACCAGGTCGCCCTGACGCAAGCATTTAACCAGGCGGCGGGCAATTACCTTGAGTAACTGGTCGGTCAAGAGATAGCCCAGACTGTCCATTATGGTGGTAAAACTATCCAGGTCAAGCAGCAGGACAGCCATGCTTTTACGTTCAGGTTCCTGCAAGACCATTTCGAGCCGTTTCAAGAGCAGGGTTCGGTTGGGTAAGCCGGTCAGGCTATCCTGGTGAGCCGGAATATCTAACAATTCGTGCCATTCCTGGCCGGTCCGGTTTTCAAACTCTTTGCGCCGGTTAGTAGCGCCGAGTGGTGTCATAGATTGAGAGTAAACCGCCGGTAAGGGGGCTTTTGGTTCGCGCTGCATTTTCTCCAGGGCTTCCATATTGTTGATTTCAGAAGCGCGGGCCGTCTGATTACGCCCGTTCAACTTGGCCTGGTAGACCGCCAAATCAGCGGCATGGGCCAACGCCGGTGTGGAAATGGCATTTTCAGGGAAACAGGCTACCCCGATACTCATGGTTGCTTTTATCGGTGTGGGGCTGGTATCAACCTTAAAGGTGGTGTTGGCAATGGCGATTCTCAACCGCTCGGCCATGGCAAAGGCTTCGTCCAGCGTAGTTTCCGGTAGTAAAATGGCAAACTCTTCGCCGCCAAAGCGGCTGGCATGGTCGAATTCCCGGACATTAGCCCGGATTAGTTCGCCAATGCCACTGATAACCACATCTCCGGCGAGGTGGCCGTAACGGTTATTGATGTCGCGCAGCAAGTCCATATCGGCCATCAGAAAAGCCAGGGGCCGACTGTAGCGTTTGGCTCGCTCGAATTCCTCCTGAAGAATTTTGTTGAAGTAGCGCGAATTTAAAAGACCGGTTTTGGAGTCGGTCTGGGCTTCTTTCTTTAGCTGGGGTATTTTTACGGCTTCAAACATCAGGGCCAGCGGGGTGAGGGCCGGGATAATTAACCAGAAATCGAGCCGCCACAAAACCACTACTATATATCCCAAACAGGCCATTACCAAATCCGGCACAAGGCTATCGAGTTGTAAAAGCCCGGTGGCCCGAAGGGACTGGCCGCGTACCAACCAGAGGACACCTGCCACCAGTACGTGATTAACCATCACGTAGGATAGGGCAATCAGGATTACACAAAAAGGACGGGCCGGGGTGTAGAGGTAAGCTTCCAGGAAATACTGGGTCAAGAGGGCTGTAAACCCGGCCAGAATATGAGTAGCTATATTAAAGGGCTGGGTGTACCAATCTTTAAGTTTATTACTTTTAATCAGGCGTAATTGGAGCAATTCAATCAGGTGAGGGATAATTACCAGCAAAGCAAACTGGGCCGGTTGCAGCAAAAATACCCCAGCCATAAAAAACACCGAGTCGGGGTAATAGGAGTGGCCGTTTGTACCGTTGACCTGGAATAATTGGGTGAGCGTTACCGAGGAAACAAGCAAAGCGAAAATTGCCCAATCGGTTTGCACCAACGGCATATTATTAAAAATAACCGCAACTAATGCGGTTGTTCCGAGTAGTACAACCCAAATGGATGTCCAACCGCGATAGGACATTTCTTCTCCCCTGGATTAACTATGGATCAAAGCCCATATTTATTAATTTGGTGGTTCTTGCAGTATTGGCATTTACCTGTAATATGACTTATACCAGCCCCTAAATTTAATCTCTCAGGGTTGAATTCCCCGCTGCTTGCGGCGTATTCTTGTGAGAGTAATCCGCCTAAAATACTCCGCTGCTTGCGGCGGAGAAATTTATTTGGCTATAGTATTTTTAACCATTGCGTTTGCCAGTAATAAATTATTAACTTTTATTTATTCTACCACGCGGAGTAATGCTCTTAGATACTATAAGTTTGCCTTAAATATACAAGTTTTGTTTTTCCTGAAAACAAAACTTGTATATTTAAGGTAACTGATAAATATGTCATTACCTTAAAGCCGTTATTACGCTGATATTAATTTTTCTCGCTCAATTTATTGACCAAATAAATTGGTCTAGTGTAGTGATTATAAAAAAGGAGCTTTGATACTATCAAAACTCTCCATTTCAATTTGATTTACCCTATTCCAATAATCTTTCCAGGTTCTCTACTATAAAGGTCAGGCTGGATTTCTCAATTACACGGTTGACAAGGTTACTTGCCAGGTTTGCGTTGTCATTGGTTTCATTTTGTGCCTACAAGGCACAGATTGTTCCGGAATTTTTAGTTTAACTGGGATAATAAATCATCCCCGCCGCAAGCAGCGGGGTATTTAGCCAATTGTTCTAGTGGGTAGTTCTTCCGCATAAGGTAGCGCTGCAAGCGGCGGGGAATTCA
>JAYSYV010000678.1:0-4929 GCA_043727245.1 Chloroflexota bacterium
CGGTCAGGAATTTCTTTAAGAACTGGCGGCTTTTGGGGTTTTGGGCCGGTAGAGGCGGCATCGCGGCCAGGATTGCGGTGGCGGTGGCAGCGGTCTGCCTCTCGGCCACCTCTTTGCTGCCTTTCTGGCCTGGTATCGGCGGCCCGACCACCATCATGATATGCTTGCGAAACCAGAGTTCTTTGGTTCCTCGGAAGGCTACCGGCACGATGGCGGCCCCGCTGCTGGCTGCAAAATAACCAATGCCTTTTTTAAAAGGAAGAAGCCGACCGGTTTCGATGCCGGAAACATCGCCCTCTGGAAATAAACCCAGCACCCCACCGCCCGCCAGGACTTGCTCAACCTGGCGCGTTATTTTACGGATGCCCGCAGGGCTGCCGCTGTCCCGGTCTACCGGTATAACCCCGCCGATTCTTCCGGTGACGAACTTGCGGTAGGCCGGTCGCTCGACTTCCTCACGGGCTGCAATAAAATAAATACGGGGCGTGGCGGGCGCTCCGATTAGCATCAAAAAAGCGTCTACCCAGCTCAAATGATTCCCGGCAAATATATAACCGCCCTGCCGGGGTATATTTTCCAGCCCTTTAACCTCGATTACAAAAAAGAAGTGCAAAATAAAGCGGAGCAGCCATTGGGCAACCCGAAAAGTAAGGTTAGCCTGGCGGTAATTGGCCGGTTTTGCTGGCTTTAATTCCGGCAAGAGTTTGTCTTTAACCTGTTGGTCTGGCATATGGCGGTAAAAATCTCCCTATTTAGCGGTTATCACACAACTTGCAAGCCCTGAATTTTAGACTGAACACTGGTATAATACAGCAAATCCTGGCTTGATACATTTAGTATATTTTGCGTTTGCAATAATTCTAACCTTAAGAAAATCCGAAAGGGGTAACGGCCTTGCTGCTGGCGGTAGACGTAGGTAATACAAACGTAGTACTGGGCATTTTTGAAGGCGAAACGGTTAAAGCAAGCTGGCGGATGCAAACCGAACGCCGCCGTATGCCTGACGAACTGGGCCTCTTGATAATTGGCTTTTTGGCCCACAAGGGTTACGGGGCGGCGGATGTCACCGCCGCCGTTATTTCGAGCGTGGTTCCGCCCTTGACGCTGGCTTTTGAAGAAATGGTCCAGATTTACTTTGGCCTGAAAGCCCTCACTGTCGAACCGGGCATCAAGACCGGGGTAGCGGTGCGTTACGAAAATCCTAAAGAAGTCGGGGCCGACCGGATTGTAAATGCCCTGGGCGCTTTGCATTACTATGGTGGCCCGGCCATTGTGATTGACTTCGGTACAGCTACCACTTTTGATGCTCTCTCCGGGCGCGGCGAATACCTGGGCGGCGCGATTGCTCCCGGCATCAACATCGCCGCCGAAGCTCTTTTCCAGGTTGCCAGCCGCCTTTTCCGGGTCGAACTAACTCCACCCAAACAGGCCATTGGCCGCAATACCGCAGCCAGTATGCAATCGGGGATTATGTTTGGCTACATCGGTCTGGTCGAGGGGCTGATTAACCGCTTCAAGACCGAGTTAAACGCCCTGGCCCAGCCGGGCGACCGCGCCCAGATTAAGGTTATCGCGACCGGCGGGCTGGGCGAAATAGTGGCGCACAGCACTTCCGGCCTGATAGATGTGGTGGACCAGGATTTGACTTTACAGGGCTTGCGCCTGATTTACGACCTTAACCAGGAATAATAATGACCCTCAAAGATAAAAATATCCTGCTGGGGGTGGCCGGTGGGATTGCCGCTTATAAGGTGGTCCAGGTCGCCCGTGACCTGACCGTGGCCGGAGCCAACGTCCACGTGATGATGACACCGGGGGCCACCCGCTTCATTACTCCCCTGACTTTTCAATCCTTAACCCGCTACCCGGTCCATACCGAGGTCTGGGAATACTGGACCCAGGAAGCCCAGGGCCATATTTCGCTGGCTCGCGAGGCTGGATTAGTCCTTATTGCTCCGGCCACGGCTGACATCCTGGCAAAGTTGGCTCTCGGCCTGGCCGACGATATTATTACCACGACCATGCTGGGACTGCCGCCAGGCGTGCCGGTCTTGCTGGCCCCGGCCATGGAAACGCACATGTACGAACACCCGGCCACTCAGCAGCACTTGCAAACCCTGGCCGACCGAGGGGCGCAGGTTATCGCGCCCGGTTATGGCAACCTGGCTTCGGGAGCGGTTGGGACGGGCCGTATGGCCGAACCGGCTCAGTTGGTGGCGGCGGTCAGGCTGGCTTTTGGTCGACTCGATGGTGACTTGCGCGGCAAACGGCTGGTCATAACGGCGGGCGGCACTCAGGAGAATATTGACCCGGTGCGCTATATCGGCAACCGTTCGAGCGGCCAGATGGGTTACGCCCTGGCGGAAGAAGCCCTCAGACGTGGGGCCGAAGTCACCCTGATTTCCGGGTCGGTCAAACTGGAACCGCCTTTTGGCTGTAAATTTGTAAGTGTAACCAGCACCCTCCAGTTGGAGCAAGCTGTTCACCAGGCTCTTGAAACACCAGGCGCGAAAGCGGACGTGCTGATAATGGCGGCGGCGGTGGCCGACTTCCGGCCAGCCAGCCCCAGTGAGCAAAAAATCAAGAAGGATGGCAGCGGTCAGGCTCCCACTATCGAGCTTGTCCTGAACCCTGATATACTAACCGGGCTAACGGGCCGGGCCGGGTCGGAAGGTCTGTTGCGGGTAGGCTTCGCGGCTGAAACCGAGAATTTAACTATTAACGCCGAAAAGAAATTACATAGCAAAGACCTGGACCTGATTGTGGCGAATGACGCGGTTAGTAGTATCGGCCAACCTGATAACGAAATAACCCTGATTGAACGCAGCGGTATGATAACCCACCTGGAACGCTTACCCAAGCCGGTTGTGGCCGGAGCCATTTTAGATAAAGTGGTCGAAATCCTGGCGAAGCGTTAGTGCAACGAAAAGGCTAAAAAGTAATTTAGAAATGAAAAATTCTTGAGTGCGGACCTCGATATAGTAACTCCATCGGTTGAAACTAAACGCAAACCCATTCAACCTTATCTGCCCTTGATGGTGGTTACGACCATTATCTGGGGAGCGGCCTTTCCTATCAGCAAATCTGGCCTGGCCGATGTGCCAGCCGCTACCTTTGCCCTGATGCGCTTCGTTATAGCGGCGGCTATCCTGGTCCCGCTGGTCTTTATCATGCGTAAAGGCTTTCATATCCAGCGGCGGGACTGGCCCAAAGTGATTTTCGCCGGGTTCCTGGGTTTCGTGGTTATCCAGCTAGGCCAGAATTGGGGTCTTTCGCTCAGTCCGGCCAGTGATATAGCTATCCTGACCACCACCGAGCCGGTTTCGATTGCCCTGTTAGCGGCCTATATCCTGGGTGAAAAACCGGCCCCTCTATTCTGGGCGGGCCTGGGGCTGAGTTTGTTAGGCGTACTAATAGTAATTGGGGTCAACCCTATTTCGCTTTTCACGCCTGCATCCGGCCCGGTAGCAAATCCCAACCGGCTGTTTGGCGACTTACTTTTTCTGCTGGGAACGCTAGGTTTTGCCGGTTATAACGTTATAAGCCGGGGTCTAAGTCAGCGGGTGGACGGCCTGGAATTTACCGGCGGCGCGGTCATGGTGGGGGTGGTGGGCCTCTTGCCGTTTGCCCTGATTGAGATTTTATTCGGGACGGCTCCCATCCGGTTTACCGGCGTGGCCTGGGGAGGCATTCTGTACACGGCTTTACTGGTGACGGTCTTTGGTTTCCTGGCTCTTTCCTGGTCCCTGAAGCGAGTGACGGCGGCCCGTGTGGCCCTGTTATTTTACTTGCAACCCCTCTCCGGGGTAATTATCTCCTGGTTCGGGGGCGAACAGTTGACCTGGAATTTTGGGGTGGGCGCGGTCATGATTGTAGGCGGCGTTTATATTGCGGAGAGAGCCAGTCGCGCCCGGACTTGAAAGCCTCTTTACTTGCATAAGGGCTAAACATTTTCCAGTAAATTAAGTCCTTCTTCGATACTCAGCTTGCCTCTTTTGACAGCATCTAAGACATCCAATTGTTGGCTGCGTTTGCTCAGGTTTTCGTTTTTGGCTTGCCGGACCAGCCGTTCGCGGCTGGCTTCCTGGCGGTAACGTTCCCTTTTAAATTGAGCTTCACTGCTGATCATCTCTGAAAATTGACCGAACATAATACACTTCCTTTCAAAATTAAAACTCAGGCAGTTAGACGATAGTATTTAACCAAACAGGTAAAGTTGAGGCTTAACGGAAGCAGCACTTAACAGTCCATAGCTGGCAATTATAGTTTTGGTCCTGCTTCCGTTAAATTAAATTATTGGTGACTACTCGGTTTCACCCAGGCGGCGCATTCCTTCGTCCCCGCTGATTTCGCCCCGCTCGATGGCCTGGAGAATATCCAGTTGCCGGGTCTTCTTCTCGCTATCAGGTGCGGCGGAAGGTTGGGCTGGTTCTTTAGCCGGGGTCGCGTTTTCCGGTGTGCCAGAGTTTGCCGCATTAGGCTGCGGAGCGGGCGTAACCAGCGGCTCGCTACTGTTGAGCGGTTGAGCGACCGCGCCGGGGGTATGCCAGCCATAGTTTGATGGGGTTAGGGGCGGAACCGGTGGGGTAAATGGCCCTCCCCAGTTTGCGCCTGGAACACCGGCCCAGGCTGGCGCGACCGGCGGCACAGGTGAGACCGGAGGCACTGGCGACACGGGTGGAACCGGTGGTATTGCACCCGGTGTCGGCCAGGCCCGGTCGGTCGGGGTGGCAGACCAGCGGGTATTTTCACCGGGTTGGTCGTACAGGGCTAATTCGAGATTGCCATTAAGGGTATTAACGCTCACCTTCCGACCTCCTCCGTTTAATTCAATCCTGGATTGGCTTTGCCCAGGACGGTTTCTAATTTCGACTGCGCTAATTTTTGGCATTGTCAACCGGCCATTCAGGGTGCGGCAGTCAATCGAAG
>JAYSYV010000679.1:0-4929 GCA_043727245.1 Chloroflexota bacterium
CTGAAAGCGACCATGTGGTGTTGAAAGGCAGCCCTGAACTGGTGGTGGAAATACGCTCACGCTCTAACCGCCGAGCCGAGGAACAGCGCAAACGCCAGCGATATTTTAAGAGCGGAACTATTGTTATTTGGGATGTGGACCATAAAAAACGCCGGATTATGGTTTATGATGTAGATAGTCCCGATAAGGTCCAGGAATATAATGCCGGGGATGAAATTAGTTGCGAACAGTTACTACCGGGCTGGAAGCGGAAGGTCAGCGATTTCTTTGCCAAAGGTTTGAGCGCCGAAGATATAGCCGGACAGGCGGCGGTACAGTGGCGGGCCGAAACTGAACTGCAAACTTTAAGAACGGTACTGCTAAGGCAAGCCCAACGCCGTTACGGGGAAGCCCAAATACCGCCTGATCTGGCTGACAGGTTAGCGCAATATAATGTGGCTCAGTTAACCGAGTTAGCGGATAGTATCGCCATCAGTCCCGCTTTAGAAAAATGGTTAGCCAGTTTCCCCGACTAAAATCGCCGCAGTCCCTTTTCGATTGGGTGAGCGAAAATGGATAAAAAGACCGGTTTCTTTTCAATAACTCAAGAAATCGGTCTTTTTATTCGCCACAAATCTATCAATAACTATTCTTCATATACTGGCGAACATATGAACCGACAAGAGCTATTTAAAGGAAATTGGCGATTTGTTTGGCGGCTTCCCGGCCCTGCAACACGCAAGCCGGAATACCGACCCCTTCGTAGGGCGACCCGGCCAGGTGCAACCAGCCTGGACTTTGCGCTCGCAAATGGTCAAGCAGCGTCAGGTGTCCGACCTCATACTGGGGGTTAGCCTGATGCCAGCGGAAAATCCGGCTGATGACCGGCGCGGCCTCGATGTTCATAACCTGGCGCAGCTCGGTTTTCGCCAGGGCCAATAGCTGCTCGTCCGGCAAATTTACATCCGCTTCGTGGCGATGTCCACCGAAAAACACTCGCAAAAGGGCGTGACCAGCCGGGGCGCGACCGGGCAGTTTGGTGCTACTCCAGGTCGAAGCCAGCAGGTGAGTCGGTTCGTGGGCGGCTACCACGAAGCCAAAACCGTCCAACGGGCCGGGTAAATCTTCCTCGCGGTAGCCAAACGAAACCGTGGCCGAACTTAGCGTTCGTATAGAGGCCAGTTCCTGGGAAAGCTGGGCTGAAACTCCGGGCAAGAGCCGGGCGGCCTGGGCGGTTGGGGTGGTCAATATAACCCCGGCTGCTTCGATTTTCTCGCCGGAAGCAAGATAGACAATTTTTCCCAGCTCTATTTTTTCGACCGGCGCTTCCAGGCGGATATTTCCGGCCAGTTTAGCCGCTAGACCTTCAATCAATTCGTAGACCCCGGTTTGGAGCGATACAAAAGCAGTCCGAGGCTGACCGGGTAGGGACGGTGAGACTACGGCTTCGGCCTGGCGCATGGCGGTGGTTAAACTGCCCTGCGAGTGTTCCATCGTTAAATAATGCGGGAAAGTAGCTTGCATACTGAGGGTTTCGGGGTCGGCGGTATGAATACCGGCCAGCAACGGTTCGCCCAGTACTTCCAGGGCTTCTTCCCCGAAGCGGCGGCGTACGAACGAGGCCAGGCTTTCATCGGAACCGTTCGTTCCGTCCGGAATTGCGGTTTCAGCCAGCATGCGCTGTTTGCCTTCCTCGGAAAGAAGGGCGGATTCAAGTAGGCCAGCCGGGTCGAGCGGGACCATCAGGCGCATGCCACGCGGCATCAGGTGGAGTTTGCCATTCCGCAGGACAAAGACATTGCGCTGCTTATCGTTGGTTCCAACCAGGCGGTCGCCCAGGCCGATTTCCTGGCACAACTGCCAGGCCCAGGGTTTGATTGTCAGAAAAGAATCGGCGGCTCCCTCGATAATGAAACCTTCGCTGCGGTCGGTGATAATCTTGCCACCCAGGCGGTTAGAGGCTTCCAGTAAAAGATATGGAATATCGCGCTGCTGCAATTCCCAGGCGGCTGCCAGCCCGGTAATGCCGCCCCCGATGATAATAATCGGCTTCATAATAATTCTTGCCTTATCACAATTAAAAAGATACTTGCCATTTGGCGCTGCGTTCGCGAACCAGATCGGCCAGTGTTTCAATGAATAGAGGGTCCAGGTTCAAAGCCGGGGGTCGCTCCAAATGCACACCCAGTTCTTTGGCTAATGCCTGGGCCTTAATATCAATATCGTAAAGAATCTCAACATGGTCGCTCACAAAGCCAATCGGTACGCTAACCAGATTTCGCAAGCCCCGGTCAACCAGACCCTGGATAGTCGCTTCTAAAGTCGGCTCTAGCCAGGGTTCAGGACTGCGCCCGGCACTCTGGAAACTCCAGGTCCATTGGTCGGCATTCAACCCGGCGGCAGCCGCCACAAGGCCAGCGGTTTCCAAAAGCTGGTCTTTGTAGGGATCGCCCATTTTTATGATACGGACCGGCAGGCTGTGGGCGCTCAAAATGGTGTGAACCTGGGCCTGTTCGGCCTGGGGAAACCGGGCGATGCCTTCACGGACCCGATTTGCCAGGGCTTCGATATATTTAGGGGCTGTATTGTAACTGTCCACGAAAGCAAACTCGATGGTCCCACCATACATCCCCAACCCGGCCTGGACCTTTTGTTGGTACTTCGCCACGCTAAAGCTGCTGTAATGGGGGGCCAGCACAATACCGACTGCCTGCCGGATGCCATCCTCCATCATGACGCGGATAGTATCTTCAATCCAGGGCGACCAGTGGCGCATACCCAGGTAAACTTTATATTTAGGCCGGGTAGCCTCGCCGTTCAGACGCTTTTCCAGGGCCGCCCCTTGCTGCCCGGAGATTTCCAACAGCGGCGACTTGCCGCCAATCAGGCGGTAATTGTTGGTCATTTCAGTTAAAACCGTCTGAGTGGTGGGCCGACCGCTGCGAATATCGGCCAGGTAGCCAGGCAGTTCATCCAAACTGGCCGGACCACCGTAGGCCATTAGCAAAATCCCAATCGGCGGCGCACTGGTTTCAATGCTCATAAAGTTACCTGTTCCGACCGGGCGGTCTTTTCGTGGATGTACTCGGCCAGGCGGCGGACCGTATCCACCGGCGTACCGGGTAAAATGCCGTGTCCCAGGTTGAAGATGTGGCCGGGACGACCGGCGGCCTGGGACAGGATTTCGTTAGTCTGGGCCTGTAGTTCGCGCCAGGGCGCAAAAAGCAGCAGCGGGTCGAGATTGCCCTGAATAGCCCGGTCGCTGCCGATATTTTGCCAGGCGTTATCCAGCCGGATGCGCCAATCCACACTGACGACATCGCTTCCCAGGGCCGTTATTTGGTCGAGCATAGAGCCGGTTCCGGTGCTGAAATAAATCACCGGGACACCGCTTTTTTTAGCGTTTTCAATTAACTGGCGGGTGTAGGGCGCGGCATAGCGGGCAAAATCGTAGGGACTGAGCGCCCCGGCCCACGAGTCAAAAATTTGCAAAGCCGAGGCTCCGGCTTCGACCTGGCGGGCCAGCAAATCCGAAAGGACTGTGACCAACTTGTCCATAAGACGTTTCCAGGCAGCCGGTTCGGCGTACATCATGCCTTTGGTGCGTTCGTAATTTTTAGAACCGCCGCCTTCGATGGCATAACTCGCCAGGGTAAAAGGCGCTCCGCAAAACCCGATAAGGGGAATATTACGCGGGGTAAGCTCGGCAGCGGTCAGGCGAATGGCTTCCAGGGCGAACGGTAAAGCTTCGGCGGCGGACGGCACGCCCAGCATATCCACATCGCGGGTGGAACGCACTGGATTTTCGATTTGCGGGCCTTCGCCCTTCACGAAATCCAGCTTGATACCCATGCCGATAAGCGGGGTCAGAATATCCGCAAAAATAATGGCCGCGTCTAGCTGGAAAGCGTTAATCGGTTGCAGGGTAATCTGGTGGCTGACTTCCGGGTTGCGGATTGCGTCCAGCATGGACATTTTAGCCCGGATTTCGCGATATTCGGGCATATAGCGCCCGGCCTGGCGCATGAACCAGACCGGCGTAGCGTCCACCGGCTCCCGACGACAAGCCTTTAAGAATCGAGACTGGCTTAACATTAATTGAATAAACCTCCCTGGTCAGGCATTTCCAAACGGCCAGCTTTGGCCGGAGCTACCGGCGGCCCCGATAATAATTAACCGCCTGGCAGGTTTCGTAGTACAGTACAAAACTTTTTCGTGTTAAAACACAAAATTCCAGTGAAAGTATACCAGCCTATAACCCGATTTTAAAACTTACTGAGTTAGGATTCAGTAAAATTTGAGAGATTGTTAAGCAAATCTTTAGTTTGGATTGTCCAGTCAAGAGTTAGCAGCATTTTCGAGTTTGGTAAACAAGTCACCGAAAATAGCATCCCGGTCAACTGTAAAAACTTCGCGTATCAAATGCCGCGCTGGATTATAGCCCCAGGCGTTTTCGCTGGTCAGCACCGGGCTGTGAATCAGGTTACTTTCAGCCCAGGCCGGATTCAAAAGCCAGCCAATCGGGCCAATATCCCAGATTTCTTTGGAACGGGCAAAGTGGTTGTCATAATAATCCGAAAAAGTCTGGAACAAATAATCCCCAATAGCGCCCCGGCCCTTTACATATTGGGCCAGTTCGGCCTGAGTGGTCCGCAGGTGTTCCGTCACATTGATACAGGGTACATGGACAAGAGGCACTCCCGAATCGAAAATTATGTGGGCCGCCAGCATATCCTGGTAGACATTATATTCGGTCGCCGGATGCCAGTAATTGGGATTGCCGCCCAGCCAGACGACCACGATTTTCTCCATAATATCCGGCGCGGCCAGGATAGCCGAGGCCACGTTGGTAATTGCCCCAATCGCGACCACATAAAGCGGCCTCTCACGCTCCTGCCTGGCGCGAGCTATCAAATCCTCTGCCGCAGGGCTAAGTACCGGTTTGTCGAG
>JAYSYV010000680.1:0-4918 GCA_043727245.1 Chloroflexota bacterium
CGGTCCCCGTGTCCCCTGGGTCTTTTCCTTTATCAACCGGTCAACTTCTTTTACCCTCTGTTGGGCCGCTGCCATACCCAGTTGCTGGGCTTTTTGAAAATAGGGCCGGGCTTCATCGTACTGCCTTTGGTCCAAGAGCCACTTACCATAATCGTAGCAAACCCTGGGCAAAGTCTGCTGCCAGGGATTGGGTGAAAGCTGTTCGTTTAGCTGGTCAACCAGATAAATATACTCAGAGCCGACTTCTTTGCGACCACCATCCCAGGCTTTTTGGGCGCGTGATACCCGGTCTTTAAGGCGGTTAATTAATTCCTGTTCCGGTTTAACGTCTTTCAGAGTCCGGTCCAGGGCTTTGAAGGTTGCGGTAGAGCCGTTGGGAGTCTGGGGCGGAATACTGTCCGAGATGGTTGGAGACGTATTTAGATTGGTCATAGGGCGGCGGCTCAGATCATCTTTGACCGAGCGGAGTTTATTGCTGGCGAGCGAAAGCAGCCGTGAGTCCAACGGCTTGAGGGCCATAATCATGCTGTACCAGCCGCTGGCATCTTCCAGGGCTTGCAACCGGGTCGCTTCATCGCCCAGTTCCATATAGATTGTTGCCAGGTCGTCCTGGATTTTGCCGTAATTTTCCTCACGGGCATAAACCTTCTGGGCTACTGCCAGCCGTTCGGAAAGAGGTATCCGGGGTTTTTGCAGTGTCAAATAAAGCTCGGCTAATTCCGACAGATTGCGGGCGCGGACATCATTCGGGCGCAGTCGCAAACAGAACTGAGCATAGGCTTTGGAGGCCGGGTAGTGATAGGCGGTAGCGGCGCGGCGGCTTTCATCGTTGCAATAATCTGCCAGCAGTTCCATATAACGCTGGATATTATTGTTTTCGAGGTGTTTAATCAGGCTTTCCGCTTGCTCGACCTGGCTTTCACCGATAGCAATGCCCACATAACGGATAATAGCGTTGGAGAAACTCTCATACAACCCGTGATAACTGGCCTGTATCAACTCAATATCTATGTAGTAGTCCATAGCCTTGTCCCAGTCACCCAGGGCAAAACTCTTTTGCGCTTTTGCCAGCAGCACTTCAGGGTTTAAGATGGGCAGCTTCATGCTGGGCTGGTCTTCGATTTGCATCGGCACTTCGGCAGTTTTGCCAGCCGGTCCGGCCTGTTTCGGAGGTTCCGTCCGCGAGGAAAGGTTAAAAGTTGAGGTAGGCTTGGGCGTACTTTGCGGAAAATTGGAAATAGTTTTGCGTTCGTGGTTAACCTCAATTGGCCGGGTCCGTTCGGCTACTTCCTGGCTGGTTTGTTCTAGCATAGGAGCCAGCGCCAGAAATTCCACGGGCCTATCCACCTGATCAATTCTAACCAGCGTCAGGGTAATATTATCCCGGCCCCCGGCATCCATAGCGGCCCCGACCAGTTTGTGACTGAGGGCGGGCAGGTTGGCCCGACTATTATCCCTGGTGGCCGAATCCAGCAATTCTTCGGGTATCAAATCCCATAGGCCGTCGCTGCAAAGAACTACCAGGTCGCCCGGTTTTAGTTCAGCCGCGTTAATATCAGCCGGGATTGTTTCCTGCAAACCAAAAGCCCGCGTGATGGTGTGGCGGCGCGAATCTCTTAGTAAATCCTGGGCCGACATCAACCCTTGCTTGACCATTATCTGGCCCATTTCGGCTACCCAGCTATGGTCAACCGTTACTTGCATCAGCCCTAAACCCTGCCGGGAAAGATAAATCCGGCTATCACCAACATGGGCTGTAATCAAAGTCTGGCCGCAGACCAGGGCCGCCACGCAGGTCGTTGCCATGCCCTGGCGAGTCCGGGCTAATTGATATACTTCGTAATTTCCGGCCCCGAAAGCCTCGGCCAGGGCCATACTTAAATCGGTCTGGCCTTCGTCCAGGCAGCGTTGGAAATCCTTTAAAATGACTTCCACGGCGGTTTTACTGGCTAAAGCCCCGGCCTGGCCCATACTAACCCCGTCCGCGACCACAAAAAGATAACCAGCCGGACGTTTCAGCCCTCGGTTAGCCGGAATATGCAAGTGGCCGTGAGCGTCTTGCTGCTCCTTTTTCCGCTTGCCGATGTGGTCTTCTTCTTGAAAACTAACCAGTAACCCACTGCTAGCTTCGGGATTGTTGTTTTGATCAGGCAATTTCTCTCTCACTACATGCACCCGGTCAGTGCTAATTTGTCCCATAGTCGCACCATTACCACTTTTATTGGTTGGTTTTATGCTGCCCTTATAAAACTTCCGCAGTTTCAGGTAAATTGCAGTCGTAAATACCCAGCCCAAACTGAAAAACGCCTCAGGGCGTTTGCCGTGAATTAGAGGCTGCATTACCAAGTATTCTTCTTAAAAAAGAATTTCGTTCCTTTCGGCCGGGTAGTCTGCAACGGCCAACCTGCTTAGATTTTATTTTACACCATTTTACCGCATCGTGCATTCCGGGTAAATGGGTAAAACAACTGGATATTACCCGGTTAATGATTCGCTTTCCACAAAATAATCCAATTGGGGATAATCTTGTGCGAAGTCAGGGGCTGGATTTAGAACCTGGCTCCGGGAAAGTTTTAATCAAATATGAATCTGTTATTTAATAAAAATTGACCTGTTGAGATAAGTTCTCAGAATTAATTGCTTGAAAACTGGTATAATCTAGCGGCGTGGGTGGTATTACGCCCGGTGTAACTCTCAAATGAGCAGGTAAGCGCGAATAATAGGTGGGTGTTCCGAGATGAACCAGATTAAAGCGGCGGTCCTCTATATTTTGGCCTTGATTGTCTTACTGGCCCCGGCGATTATCCTGGGCTGGATTGGACTTTCGTTGATAGGCTGGGTTGGCCTGATAATCGGGGTTATTTTGGGGCTGGCCCTTTTTGCCTTTAGCGTGAATAAGATTGCCGCCCAGGAAGATGCCGAGGCTGAAATCGAAACGGTCCCGCCTGTCGAGAAACAACGGCAGGTTTAACCCAATATTTTAAGTTAAATTGATGCCTTCTTTTAAAGAAAAAGACCAGACCCCACCCGGCAACTCACTTCAAATCTTTCCGGGCCTGGATGTGCTTGAAAAAGTCGCCATAGCCCTGGCTTCCGCATCGCCCCGGCGGCGTGAACTACTGGCGCGACTGCTGCCGGAAGGTAATTTCAAAATTATTGCAGCCGACCTGGACGAATCTCGTCTAGCGAGAGAAGCTCCGGCGGCCTATGTGCAGCGCCTGGCTCTCTCGAAAGCCGAGGTTGGCGGCAAGCTGTGGCTTGAGATGCAGCCGGAACCCGGTTTTAAGCTGGTAATTGCCGCCGATACATCCGTAGTGCTGGGTAATTTTATCTATGGTAAGCCGGGGCAACCAGCGCGAGCAGTTACCATGCTGGAGGAACTGGCCGGGCAGACGCACCAGGTTATGACCGGGTTTGCCGTACGGTTGCTTTCTCCACAGGGTAGTTTGCTGAAAGAAGACGTTGCTATTTGTACTACCGAGGTCGAAATCCGCTCCCTGACCAGGGCAGAAATTGACTGGTATGTCGCCACTGGCGAACCGCTGGATAAAGCCGGCGCTTATGCCATCCAGGGTTTTGGCGGAAATCTGGTGAACGCCATCCGGGGCGATTATTATAATGTAGTCGGCCTTCCACTGGTCCCCCTTATCGCTTTATTACAAAGTATTGTCCTCTAACCGGTTTGACATATTTCGTTTATAACTCCAAAAGATGTAGACATTGGTCTGATGTGAAAATTCCCAGTTCAAGGTATGCTTAATTGTATAACTTTACATCATGGTAGATAAACAACTAAAGTTTAGACAAATAGCAGAAGTAATATTTCCCAAACCCAGTTATCTTGAAACTCTCCTAGAAAGCAAAGTAGAGAATCCAACTCCTTACTACAAGTTATGACAAAAGACCCGCCTTTACCATCGCTCTGCGGGTCTTTTTATTTCATAAAACTAGCGGTTTAAGAAGTCGGACTGCTCAAAGGGCGTAACCCTGACCCATTTAGCTACTTCCGGCTGAACTCTTTCCAGCTCTTGCCACATTTGAAAAGCGGCCTGCCGGTAAGCGAAATGGCCGTTAACCCCTGACCTTGTTTCAATCATATAGCCTGCCTGGGCATCGTCCATTTTGAATAAGGCTCGCCGTTTGAAGCCAAGCGGCAGCAGGTAATGGGCCGCGTTGGGCGACTCGGCTTCCAGGCCGCTTATAACCTGGGCTGTTTCGCGCATAATCCGGTCGTAGCGTTCGACCTGTCCTCCAGCTAAGGCAGCGGCGACCGTCTGAGCGGGCAACCCCAACCCAAACCAATCTTTACCACCCACAAAACCGTGACGGGCCGTAATTTCCTGACGCACCTGGACGCACCGCCTGTGCCGGAAGAAATCTTGCATGGATTTGGCATCAATCAGCACGTCATAAATCCGGCCATATCCGCTTTGCTGTTCGCGCAGCCAGCCGTCGTGTTTCCCACGGGCTTCCTGAGCCATGTCGTAAATCTCGCGGACACGCGCTGGGGATAGACCGCGCACCACCGCCTGAATCTGGTGATAGGCCAGGTCGCTATAGCGGTAAAGCAGGGTGATAACCGCCTCGAGTAACGGTGGGTCATTTTCCACCAGATGCACCGTCCGGCTGGTGTCCGGCTCAATGCCCTTCAATATTTCGCGGGCGGCCTGGCTCAACCACTCGCCGACTTTGGCTTGCTGGGCCGACGGTTCGGCATATTTGACCAGGGTCGGGGCCGGTTCGGTCGCCGAAAAGACCGAGGCCAGTTCTCGCAAAGCATCTGCCGCTTCGGGATGCTGCGCCACCAGCGTGTCGAGGCTGGCTTGCATCCGTACTTCCAGCGGGCTAAAACCGGGTTGCTTGCAGGCTTCTTTCATCTCGCGGGCAATCGCCCGGATTTCCTGGTAGGGGCTGGCTA
>JAYSYV010000681.1:0-1521 GCA_043727245.1 Chloroflexota bacterium
TTTTCTAAACGAGAAAGCCCTATTGATTAGGAGCATTTCTTATTGCTAGTTTCATCTTAGCATGAGAGAGCTCTACCGTCAATAGGTGGAGTTTGCTATGTCTAAAAACTTAATCCAAAGTTCATCTAACCCGGTCCGGTGGCTACGCACAAGCAGGCGAAACCCATGCCCTATATGCGGTAAAGCTGGATACTGCGAAGTCTCTGACGACGGCCGAACTGCCCACTGTATGACGGTCCCCAGCAGCGTGGTAATGCGCCACCGGTTAGGCGGTTGGTTGCACGAACTCGCTCCGGCCGAGGTTGTCACCATTGCCGACTTCAAGGCCAGTTTAGCCGGTCATAATTCGCCCCAGGGTGAAATACCAGCGCCACCTCCTGAAAATAAACCGCTCCAACCGCACAGCCTTGACCAGGTTAATCGGACCCTGCTGGCGCTCTGCCCCTTAACCGAGGCTCACCGTCATTACTTGACTACGGCCGGGGTTAATCCGCAGGGTTGCGGCTCCCTGGATTACAGCCAGGCGGCGATAATAGCCCGTGAACTTGTAGAGCGCTTCGGAGAAGATACAGCCAGTCGCCACCCGGTTTTATTAAAGGTAGAGCGGGGAAACAACCGCAACTACTGGACCATATCCGGGGCCGCGACCGGGCTACTTTTCCCGGCGGTAAACTTCAAAGGGCAAATACTGGGTATCCAGATTCGTAAGGATGCGCCGAAAGGCAGCGACGACCGCTACCGCTGGCTATCTCACGCGGGCCTCGGCGGTACACCTCTGAGTGTCTTCCGGGCCGCTCCCGGCGCTAAAAACGGCCATATGGTAATTATAACTGAGGGGTATAAGAAAGCTTCTATTGCCGCTAAAACGTGGGGCTGTCACGCTATCAGCCTGGCCGGAGTATCCGCTTACAAAGAAACCGATCTGGTCCAGACGGTTGCAGATTTAGGGGTAATTGTCCTGGTTTTAGCCTTTGACCAGGACAAGCGGTATAACCCCCAGGTCCAGAATGCCGAACAAAGGCTATTCCGGTTAGTAGCCGCCGCCCTGCCGGAAAATGATAGTTTCTTTTTGAACTGGCCGGAAATTGCCGGAAAAGGTTTAGACGACGCCTTACTGGCGAGTGCCTCGTTCCAATTTGATCCAGCCCTGACCGCCGCCAGTATCAAAGGGCCGAGGCTGGTAAATGATTTGCCAGGGCTGGTAATTGACCGCAACTTTAACCAGGTTGGCAAGGTCTTCACTATTAACGAAGCTCGCACCCAGCACCGGGCATTCTTTGATAAACTGCTGGCTCACCCCAATAAAACTCAAAGAGCTATAACCAGCCCTACCGGTACCGGCAAGAGCCGGGCGGCTGATGATGCCCTGGCAACCGCGCTGATGTCGAACCGGTTGACCGGGCGATGGCTTCTTTTGGCCCCCAATAAAGCCAACATCGCGGAGCGGACCGGGCCGGGAACCCTATTGGGCAAAGCTATAACGGTCGGTAAAGCTGCCATCCAGCAGGGCCGGGCTATCTT
>JAYSYV010000682.1:0-1520 GCA_043727245.1 Chloroflexota bacterium
ATCGGGCCAAATGGGGCCGGTAAAACCACGCTGGTGAACATGATCAGCGGCACGGCCATACCGACACGTGGTGTCATCAAGTTCAAGGATCAAGTGCTAAACGGCAAAAAGCCGCATATAATTGGCAAAATGGGGATTGCGCGGACTTTCCAGGTAGTCAAACCCTTCCAGAACCTGACCGTCCTGGAAAACGTGGCGGTGGGAGCAATGTATGGCAAAGGTGGCGCCAGACGAAGTTACTCCCAGGCTTTCAAACGAGCCGAGGAGGTGCTGCAAATTGTTCATCTGGACCAGCGCCGCAACGAACTCTCCGAGTCACTCAACATTGCCGGGCGTAAACGGCTGGAACTTGCCAAGGGGTTGGCAATGGACCCTGAAATCTTACTTTTGGACGAGGTAATGGCCGGTCTGCGTGGTTCCGAGGTAGATGAAGCTATGGATTTAATCCGCACTATTCACGCTTGCGGCATTACGCTCCTGATTATTGAACACGTTATGAAGGTTATAGTAGGAGTTTGTCAACGCGTGGTGGTCCTGGACTACGGTAAAAAAATTGCCGAGGGGACACCCGTCGAGGTAACTTCAGACCCGGCTGTAATTCAAGCTTACCTTGGTAAGCGTTACGCGGCCAGCCAGGTCCAGGAGCAAAACCCTCCCAAATGAAAATATTTCTGGTTGGAATGAGAAGGTATTTATGACTATTCGGAGGGCGATTTAATGGTAGTTCCCGATCCCCGTAACCCGGTTAGTTTGCAATCAGATCACCCGCTACTGCAAATCAGAAATTTGAACGTGGCCTATGGGGACGTTCAGGTTTTATGGGAGGTTGAACTCGATGTCAGGCGAGGAGAAATTGTGGCGCTGGTTGGGTCAAACGGCGCGGGTAAATCAACTCTGCTCGCTACTATTAGTGGGCTGATACCGCCTAGACCGGGTAGCAGTATTTTATTCCAGGACCAGGAACTGGCCGGAGCAACCTCGCAGGCTATTTTTGAGGCAGGTATTGTCCACGTCCCGGAAGGTCGCCATCTTTTTGGTTCCATGACTGTTCGTGAGAATTTACTGTTAGGCGCTTTCCGCCGCCACAATAAGGCCGAGGTAGAAGGTGAACTTGAACACGTCCTGGAACTTTTCCCGCGCATCCGGCAGCGTCTAAACCAGCTTGCCTCCAAACTATCCGGTGGAGAGCAGCAAATGGTGGCTATCGGTCGGGGGTTAATGGCCAAACCCACCCTTTTGATGATTGACGAACTTTCGCTGGGACTGGCCCCGGTTATTATTGACGCACTACTTGAAATTTTGCAGAAGGTTAACCAGTCCGGGACTACTATTCTGATCGTAGAACAGGATGTCCAGACGGCCCTGGAACTGGCCGAGCGTGGTTATGTCCTTGAAACTGGTTACATTACCCTGACTGATAGCGCTAAACTGCTATTACAAGATGAACGGGTTAAAAAAGCCTACCTCGGTATCTAGCAACCTGTCGAAGGAAGCCGAAAATCGGTCAAAACAGCCTCAAA
>JAYSYV010000683.1:0-1519 GCA_043727245.1 Chloroflexota bacterium
AAATTCACCGAGCTTAAGAAGTTGGATCAGGTCAGCCTGTACAGCCTGACCAAAGAAGCCCTTTTGCGCGGCCTGGAAGCAGGATTAACTTTAGAGAAAATCCTGGACTGGTTGCAGAAACGCAATCCCCAGCCGCTTCCCCAGAACATGGCCGTTTCGCTGGAAGATTGGAGCAGAGGCTTCAAGCGGGTCAGGGTTGAGCAGGTCACATTGTTAGAGGTGGAAGACCCGGCGGTGCTGGATGAACTATTGAACTCGAAGCAATTTACCGAGAATTTCGAGCGGCGCATCTCCCCGACCGCCGCCCTGGTCCGTCTGCCGGACGTGAGCGAAACCCGCCGCACCAATCCGCTTAAAACCTTCAAGACCCGACTCAGAAATAACGGTTTTTTCGCGGATTAATTACAAATAAAATTCACAACGAAAGGGGATTTCTTAAATGTGCCACGCTAACGGCGGTAAAATCAGTTACGAGGTTAGTGATGAACAACAAATAGATATAGCGGTAAATAATAGCGATATACCGGCCTTTGCTTACGGTTACTCTAAAGATGATAAAAAGCCTGCCGTAATCATCATTCACGATATTTATGGGGCAGGTGAATTTTACCAGGATTTGGGTAAACGCCTGGCCGGACAGGGCTTCGCCGCTTTTTTGCCCGATTTCTTTCATCACGAAGGGCCGCTGCCTGAAAAGACCAGGGAAGCCGCCGGAGCCAGGGGCGCTAAAAACAGCTTTGTCACTGACCTTGAGGAAATAGACAGTATAATTGATGGACTAAGTAGTGAAGGCCGGGCGATTGCCCTTATTGGCTTCTGTATGGGCGGCAGTCTGGGGTTACTTTCGGCCACGCGCTTTCCAAAACTTGATGCTGCGGTAGTTTATTATGGTTTCCCGGTAAACCCCAAACCTACCCCAAACCGACCAAACAATCCTATCGAGGAAATTTCTGACCTGAAAGCTCCTTTGCTCGGCTTCTTTGGCGAACTGGATGCCGGAGTGGGGCCGGACAATGTTCGAAAATATCAGGCTGAAGCTGATAAGCAGGGGGAAAGAGTTGATTTTACAATTTATCCTGGTACCGGTCATGGCTTTCTCACCTTCGATCCCCAGGATTCTAACTTTGAAGTCAGCCAGGATAGTTGGGAGAAGACGATTTCTTTCCTGAAGAAAGAAACCGCCAGTTAAGCCTGAATCCTTCTGGATATAGTTATTTAGAACTAAGCAGCCGGTCAATCAAGGGCTGCGCCGTGGTTTCGGTGGCTAAAAGCGCGGCCTTTAGCTCGTCCAGATGTGGCATCAGGCGGGCGGCTTCCTGCAACAATTCTACACCAATCAGGAAGTCGTCCTGGTGGATGGTTTCGGCTTCCAGCCGGAAGTTTTTACCCATGTTATGGTAATTATCCAGTGGGAAAGCCAACCCTGTCGCGGTATAACCCATCAGAATAGCTGTGCTGGCTTCGCACCTACCGCCGCTCATTAGCTGGCGTTGGACCTTGACCGGCCCTTCTTCCGAAC
>JAYSYV010000684.1:0-4912 GCA_043727245.1 Chloroflexota bacterium
AGGCCGGAAGTAGCCCGGCAGACCTGGACCGCTTTCTCCTGGTTCATAATTTCTTCGGTTTCGGCTTTGGTCCACTTCTCGCCCGGCTTGTTGTAGAGATTATTATCGTAGAAAGGGAAAGAAACCAGCGAAAGCACTTCGCCGGTATTCACGTCCATAACGACTGCCGCGCCTTCCAGCACTTTAGCGCTCTTGGTTTTGTTGGCCTCGTTAATCCACTTCTCCAGAGAAGTGGCGACCACTTTTTGCAGTTCGTTATCAATGGTCAGCATAACCTGATTGCCCGACTGAGCCGCTTTGCCAACCCGGACAGTTTTAATAATCTGACCGTTGCTGTTGACCATAACTTCCTTGGCCCCTTTTCGGCCACGCAAGAAAGGTTCCATCCAGCCCTCGACCCCCATCCGGCCAATCCGGTCGTCAATGCTGTAGACATCAATCTTGCTGCTGGGGTCGTCCGGGTCGCTCTGGTTATAATTGTCGCCCAGGGCAGCTTTATTGGCTTTTGTCAGTTGGTCGGTGCTAGAAAAGCGTCCGGTGTAGCCCAGGATATGGGAATAGAGCCGAGCGTCTTCATAATTTCGCACGTAACTAACCGTAACATCCACGCCCGGCAATTCCAGCCGCTTTTCGGTCAGCAGCATGGCATCTTCGTGGGAAATTTCGGGCCAGACCTGGACCGGCTGGTAAGAGGGAGTGGAAAATTGAGCTTCCAACATTTTACGTTCGGCATCGCTCAGGAACAAGACTCCTCTTTTAAATTTAGTCCGCAAATACTTGTAGCGGTCAAACTGGGCCACCGGGTAAGGGTCTTTTTCATTTACCAGGTAAAGATTTTTATCCTTCTTATCAACAGCCATCTGGACCAATTTTTTATTCCAATCCTGGGCCGATATGCCGGTGATAATTTCCAGTTCATTCAGGATGGAGTTGCGCTCAGAGTTCGTGTAAACGCCCTGTTTATCTTTGATGCCGTTGACCTGTTCGGGGATAAGGGCGATATAATAATTCATGCCCAGGAAGCGGGCCAGGTTATCATAAACATCCTGGCGCTGCTGCAAGACCGCATTATATTCATCGGTAGTATTAGTCTTCTGAGGGTCAGGCAGGAAGTTAGCCGTAATTGTCACCGAGTAAGCGGCCTGGTTGGTTACAAGTCGCTTGCCCGCCCGGTCGTAGATGATGCCACGGGGGGCGGTAGAAGTTATATAGCGCGTAATCGCGGTAGGAGAAGCCAGGTTTTCAGCGTGCTGGTTAGTCAGGGTTGAGTCTTGCAGCGGCTTTTGCATGTCCCACAGCCGCCAGCCCAAAACCCCAATACCACCGGCCATCGCTACTCGCAGGAAATTCAGCCGGCTCATGGACTTAGTGCCGCCGCCTCGCTCGTTTTGAGTTTCCTGGACGGTTTCGTGGTTATCGCGCTCTTTAGATAATTTATCTTCGTCTAAATTTAATACCATAATACGGTTTCGTTCAACGTTTAACGCGTCAGGTTAGACGTTGAACAATCTTCTTTTCCTTCAATTCTTACTTGAAATCTTAATAGCCAGGTTTCATTCATTGAACGTAAAAGAACGTAAAATGTTGAACGATTTTACTCTCTTGGCACTTTTATCCGGCTCAGAAAACGGACCAGTCCATAGACAAGGATCATGAGAGCGGCATCTATGACTACAACAGGAAGGATGACCTGGACGATTACAGCCGGTTGAAAGTTATTATAGCCTAAGACCCGTTCGGCAAGCAACAGGGTTATCCGGTAAACCAGGGCCGAAAGCAAGGCGACCGGGACTGAACGCAGATTGCCGGAAATAAAAGGGTTCTGGCCCAGGTAGCTGACCATCAGGGCGACCAGGCAAAACAGGAAGGCGGTCAGGCCGATGGGATAAATCTGGGGCGCGGATACCAGGTCTAAAATGATACCGGCGGCAAAGGCTGAAATTAAGGCTAACCGGACTTCCAACAGCAAACTCCATGAAACCACCACCAGCAGCACCAGGTCCGGCACAAACTGGCTCACACCAGGCAGGAATCCCGGCAAAAAGTGGTTTTGCAGTAAGGCTGTCAGGAGCAACATCAGCCCGGCAATATAGGGATTAACAGCCAACCTCCATTTGAATAGTAGCCTAAGACGTACCCCATTTGGTTATAACCAAAACTTCCTGGAGATGTTCCAGGTCAGCGATAGGCCGGACGACCGCTTCTTTTTCCGGCTGTCCATCCTGGCTGCTCACTTTGGTAACCCGGCCTATCAGCAGGTTAGCCGGATAGTTGCCGCCTTTTCCGTTGGTAAAGACCCAATCATCCACTTTAATATCGGCATCCGGCTGAATTAAGCCGATTTTTATTTTATCGCGAGTGCCAAGTTGAAACTGCCCCAGGGCTGTGCCATCAACCGACTGAATCGGCACACGCTTGTTTTCGGTATCATAGCGTTGGGTGTAGACATTCACGCCGACATTATTATCGCTAACCAAAAAGACATTGCTCTTTTTGGTTTCCACCGAAACCACCCGGCCCACCAGATAACCGGCTGTATTCACCACCGGCATGCCCCGGTTGATACCATCGTTGGAACCTTTATTAATGGTAATGCCCTGGTTGATGCCCGACGCATCCTGGTTGGAAACTTCGGCGTTTACCACGGTATACTTGCGATTTTCCGGGTTTGTCCGAAATTCCAGTTGCTTTTCGAGCTGGTCCACCCGATTTGCCAGTTCGGCCACTTTTCCCTGGTCGGCCAGGGCGGTCTGTAAATCCTCGCGCAGACTGGCATTTTCGGTACGCAATTTCTCATTATCGCCCCAAAAATCGCTAAACCGGCTCAAGTTGGAGCCAAGCTGGTGGGAAGCGTTTTCGAGGGGAATAAGCAGAGTTGAAGTGACCTGTTCAACCGGGCGCAAAATCCCGGTGAAATCGGCAATCATCAGAACCAGCGACAGGCCCAACATTAAAGCGGCAAAAGTTAGCCGCTGGGCTACTTCAGAATTATAACGTTTTTTAAACATTGGTCAGTAGCAAATTAGCGGCTTTGTTTAATCCGGCGGCCTTCCTGGCTGGCCGCGATAATCTGGCGGTATTTTTCGTCTTCCAGACTTTCGACCATAATCCCGGTTCCCCGTACCACGCAGGTCAGCGGGTCATCGGCAATCATTACGGGTAGGCGGGTTTCCATGTGGAGGCGTTTATCCAATCCCAAAAGTAAAGCCCCACCACCGGCCAGGGTGATGCCGCGTTCCATAATATCGGCTACCAGTTCGGGCGGAGTTTCTTCAATCGCCAGCTTGACGGTTTCAACAATCGAGTTGACCGGGCCGCTGATGGCTTCGCGCAATTCCACGCTGCTTAACTCGACCGATTTGGGCAGCCCGGTCAAGATGTCCCGACCGCGCAGGGTATAGCGTAATTCCTGTTCCAGAGGGAAGGCCGACCCACAGGCAATCTTGGCGCTTTCGGCCATACGTTCGCCAATCAGCAGGTTGTGTTCGCGCCGGGCATACTGGATAATAGCCTCGTCAATTTCGTCACCGGCGGTCCGCAGCGAATGGTTAATAACGATACCGCCCAGCGAGATAACGGCTACTTCGGTCGTGCCGCCGCCAATATCAACAATCATGCTGCCGATAGGCTCGTTTACGGGCAGACCGGCCCCAATCGCGGCAGCCATTGGTTCCTCAACCACGTAAGCTTCTCTGGCCCCGGCATTAAGCCCGGCTTCACGGGTGGCCCGCTTTTCCACTTCGGTTACACCGCTGGGAATACCGACTATAATCCGGGGGTGCGGCCCAATCACGGTTTGAGTATGAACCTTGCGAATGAACGCATGGAGCATCTTTTGAGTAATATCAAAATCTGAGATTACGCCATCTCGCAAAGGTCGAATAGCAACAATATTGGCGGGAGTCTTTCCGGCCATCGCTTTAGCATCGGCCCCAACCGCTTTGACATCTTTGGTCCGGCGGTCAATAGCGACGTAACTCGGCTCACTGATCACAATGCCTTTTCCACGCACATGCACCAGCGTGTTAGCTGTGCCAAGATCGATTCCCAGGTCCCGGCTAAATATTCCGAACAATAAGTTCGGTAAATTCATCATGAGAGCCTTTCTCCTAATACCGCCGCCAATCGCTACGTCAGCCTGCCTATAACCCCGGTTGAAACCAAAGGATGATAGCCTGGCCGTTATACACTACCAGTGCAAACTACTTCAAATAGCTCTTGAGCAGCCATTGTACTTCTTAAAAATACTTTGAAGGCACAATTTTTCGTGTACCAAAGCCGATTATAACATAAAACCGGCCACTAGAAAACATTATTCTTGCTATAGAGAATTAGGCTATAATTAGCGGATTGGCTCCAGCGAAACGGCTTTATAAAAGGGCGGCTCAGGTTAGAGAAACCTGCCGGATTTGCACACTTAACTTCCGAGCATCACTTCCCTGCCCCAGGTCACGGGGCGAAAGTGGCGGTTCCTGGGCGATTAAATCTACCCGGTTTTGGCCCTGCTTTAATTTTATTTTTAGCTGGTACGGCGCAAGCTCAGGTGACACAGCCACTATGCCGACTTCCTGGTTGTTGACCAATATTTTTATATGCTGCGGCCTATCAAAAGCTACGGCCTTAAATTCGAGGGTAGCTTCCCCGGCTTGAGCCGTATAAGTATCAAAATCAGCCGACTGGTTGAACCAGCGAGCGGCCTCATTTTCGGATATTTTCTCCGTAGCGTACCAGCCTGACCCTATTACAAAGGCCGGCTGGGCCGGACCCGGCTCAACCTCAAACAGGCTTATTTCATTATTCCGGTAGTAAGGTTGCTTTTTAGTTACTTGAATCAGGTAAGCTTCTTCTTGCTCGGCGGAAGGTTCCCGGTCGCGGTGAAAGACTATGGTACTTACTCCCCAGACACGCAAAA
>JAYSYV010000685.1:0-1519 GCA_043727245.1 Chloroflexota bacterium
TCAAGGATTTGCTGAAAGATGCCTTCAGCGAACATGCCGAGGTCAAGCAACAACTGGGTCAAATCGCTTACCTGCAACCGGCTTCAGCCGAATGGACCAGGACGCTGGGCGTGGTCTGGAAGGAACTCCAGCACCATATCAAAGACGAGGAAGAAAAGCTCTTCCCCAAAGTCAGGGAGTTCTTGAGCGAGAAAGAACTTAATGCGCTGGGAGCCGAGTTAAAGGAAGCCAAAGCCAGCAACCTGGATAGCGAGTTGTTAAGCTCCCCATTGGGCTTTGCCAAAGATACAGAAATAGCAGGGGCTAAAGCCAAGTAGGGCAACCGGTTAAAAGAATATTCTTTAAAGGCTGTCAATTCCAGTTAAAATGGAATTGACAGTTTCTTTTGTGTAAGCTTCTTCCAGATTACCTGTTCCAATACAACCGCAATATATCCAAAATCTGACGAAAAGCTGTTTACTACCGATAACTTTCTACTGATTACTAATCCGTATAAGTAAAACGTAGCCCGAAGCTTCGGCTTGTTTGCGCCACTTTCCTGTAGCGAGAATTTCAGCCGCCAATTTAGCTTCTTCGGATTGGGGGTTGCGTATGTCCGCGAAAATATATTGGGCAGCTTGCTCCGGGTGCAGCGAATAAAGCGCCCGCCGGTTGAAAAGCCACAGACCCTGGCGCGGTGCTACATAAGTGGCCCAGGTATTCTGGATAGCCAGGGGCGCATCCTTCGGAACCTGTTTGAGCAACTCCTTGCCATCGGCCCAGCGTCCATCATCTTTGGAGCGCAAGATTTTACCCCAACTGTTAGCAACTCTCGGCCAGCCCGGCCCCTCAATAGGCGCTAAACTCACCCACAGGTTAATTACCACCACCAGCCCAACCAGCCCGGCACTCAAGCCTAAAACCAGTTTTGGGCCAAATTTTTTCAAAAAGGCGGGCGGCTTTTCACATAAAGAGGCCAGAGCAAAGATAGTCGCCACCAGCAGCCAGGGTATAACCGAAGCCTGGTAGTGATAATCAAAAGAATCCCACTGGATGCCCCGTGTCACTCCGGCCAGCAAATTCAACCCTACCGGGGGCAAGGCCATCAACAAAGGCAAGGGGCGCAGCAGCGGCAGAAAAGCAAAAGGCAATAGCAACAGCGGAATATAAAGCAGCTTGCCCAGCAGTGTCGGACCGTCCGGGAACAATTGTTGGAAACCCTTCACCGGGTCGGTAAAAGGCGTAAACACCGCGGCGATGGGCGAACCGCCTGCAAAAGTGCTGCCCAGGGCAAAGCTTCCACCGGTCGTAGCGGCCCGGATTATCAGCAAGGCCGCCCCGAACCAGAACACTCCCAGCAAGACCGGTAGCCAGATAAACCGGCGGTCTATACCCGACGGGTCGGCAGGCGGGGCTTTTCTTTGTTCAAGTTTAGCAGCCAGCCAGCCGTACAGGCCCAGCATAATTAGCACAAAGCCGTTTTCGGGTCGGCAGCACAACGCCAGAACCCCGAAAAGGCTGAACCAGCCCAACCGTCGGC
>JAYSYV010000686.1:0-1518 GCA_043727245.1 Chloroflexota bacterium
TTACCTCCTGCCGAAATATTCAACCGGGCCGGGGGAGTTTTTGAGGGGTTACAAAGTTACTACCTGGCCCTCGATATTCGTCAGGGCAAACTCCAGGTCAAGGGTCTGGATGTAAAGCAGGCCGAGGGCAGCCTACAGGCTCCCGACCGCTATGATGTCAGGGTAAAAGTGGGCTTTCTGGTGGTCGAGTTCACGGTTCCGGTAATAGGGTTGAACGGCCAGCAGTACATGAAAGACGACTCCCGTAAATGGGCTGTTTCAGGGCCGGACGAGAAACTGAATTTGCCGGGATTATTCGACCGGCAAGCCGGGGTTGGGCCGACCCTGGCGAAAGTGCATGACCCCCGCTACCTGGGCATTGAAACACTGGCTGGCGGCGCGATGCTGCACCTGCAAGGCAGCCTGGACGGGCCTGATATTGCCCAACTGACTCTGCAAAAACTCGGCTCCAGGGAGGTTACAGTTGAGGCCTGGATTGATCCGGCCACTTACCGGCTAACCCAGCTTGCCTTGAAGGAAACCGGCCCCGACGGAGCTTACTGGGTCTACACCTTTTCTAAATTCAACGAGCCGGTCAATATCCAGAAACCGGACAACTAAGCCCTGATCAATTCTATTATTGTAAAGAATGTAAAAGAAAACCCGCCCGGTGTTAAATAACCGGGCGGGTTTTTGAACTAAAGACCGCTGCCTAGAGTTCGAGTGGTGTACCAACTCCACCGGTGCAGGCTGCGCCCGGTTCGGGGGTTTGCGGTCCTTGCCGGTAGGTGCTGATAAAGTTAGCCAGACGCGGGTCGGTGGCGCTGTCCAGCTTCAACTGAATGCCCCAGGCCGAAGCGACTACCGGCGAGGTTAACCCGGTATAAGGTGTCAGCAGGATATAGCCTTTGCCGCGCACCTGCGCCCGGAGTTGTTCTACCGTGGCTTGCGGTAAATTCGGTTGATACGTAATCCAGACCGCCCCATGTTCCAGCGCGTGAACGCCGTTTTCATTGGCTACCGGCTGGTCGTAAATGCCACAGTTTTGCCAGACCGGGCTGTGGGGTCCGCCTATAGGGGGCGATTGCGGGAAAGATACTTTTCCGGTTACGTGGGTCTGTTCCTGCTTGATAAAAGTGACAATCCCGTTAGAGTCCGTCTTCGGACCCTGGCTGATTATCCAGAAGACTGCCCCGCCTATCACGGCCACGAGGACCACCCCGATGGCAATCCAGGTTATCAACTGCTGGCGCTGGCGTTTTCTTTTCCGCTCCAACTGGGCCGCTTGCCGGGACGATACGGCCTGGGTGGGGTTTTTGGCCGCACCTGAAGTTGTTTGGGGGGCTGTTTCGGTTTCTGCCACCGGGACAAATGCTTTGCGGGCTGCCTCGACCGGCGAACCGGCTTTGCGATGCGTACCCGCCGAAGCATTTATTTTAGAAGGTCTGTTATTATTTTTATTGCTGCTCATAAACTAAATGGTTGTAAACCTCTCCCTTTCACTGACTGCCTCGTTGGAGACAGCATGTTACTTTACTC
>JAYSYV010000687.1:0-4904 GCA_043727245.1 Chloroflexota bacterium
GCCGAAGAATCGCCGGGCGAGGAGTCGCATACCCGGCCTTTACTGGAATATCCTCATTACACCCGTCCGGCCAACTTCCGGGGCTGGACAGTGCCTGACATCCTGGTTTCCGGCCATCACGGCAAGGTAGCCGAGTGGCGGTTTAAGGAGTCTTTGCGCCGGACCATCCAGCGCAGGCCGGACCTGCTGGCGAAACTGGAACCGCAACTCGATAAGAAGGAAAGAAAGCTGCTGGAACAGGTACGCGGAGAAGAAGAAAGCCAGGGTCACAGTTAGTGAACCCTGGCTTCTTCGACAAAAAACAGTGCTTGGCGGCGTTAGTTTTTGTTTTCCTGGACCTGCCTTAACAGGTCAATCGCCTTGAGGCGGGCGACAACTGCTTCGATACTTTCGTCGGGAGTGCTGGCTCCGGCGGTGACACCGACTGTTTGCACGCCTTCAAACCAGGCCGCTTCCAGTTCGTCCGGCCCCTCGATTTTGTAAGTCCTGGACCCTTCAGCCTCGCAAATATCGCGCAGGTGGGCCGTGTTGGCGCTTTTCTTACCGCCGATAACGACCATAACCTGGCATTCCTGGGCTAACTCCTGGGCCGAGCTTTGCAGATGAGTGGTCGGGGCGCAAATGGTGTTGTGGACCTTGATTTCTTTGGTTTTACCCAGGAATTGCTCGTTGACTTGCACCACGAAATGCTTGAAATGCTCTAAAATCTGGGTACTCTGGCTGACAATTCCCAACCTTTTGGGCGGGCGCATATCTTTAATATCGTTGAAATCCATGGTAGCGATGGTATCTTTACCGGCCCAACCCACGATGCTTTTAACTTCGGGGTGGTTCTTATCACCGTAGACGATTACTTTATAGCCCTGTTCGACCATATCGCGGGCCGATTGCTGGATAAGTGTTACGAGCGGACAAGTGGCATCGAGGACTTCCAGGCCGCGTGTCCTGGCTTCTTCAATCACCTGGGGCGCGACACCATGCGCAGTAAAGGCAATCATGCCGCCCCTGACCTGTCCCATCTCGCGGGTATCCACGTTGCCAACGCCCAGCTTTTCCATGTGGTTGACTACGACCGGGTTATGTACTAACTGCCCGAAGGTAGTTATATTGGGGTTCACGCCGCGTCCCTGGGCTTCCTTTTCGACCAATTGAATGGCCTTGCGGACACCAAAGCAAAACCCCATTTCCCTTGCTAGCTTGATTTCCATGCTCGAACTTACTACCTCTTAAACAACTTTCGCCAGGGGCAATTTTTAGACTAAATTGCCCACCCATAGTGCTAACTTACACCTCTATTATACCATTTATCACAAACTTTAGGAGACTCAAGAGCAATTAATTGCGAGAAGTTAGCATTAATATATTCTATATCAGTGGTCAGTCGTCAGCCGCCGGTAGTCACAAAACAAAATGCATGAAGCTCATGCGGTTGCCTTTGCCTGGTTTATCTTGCAAATTTAGAGGCCGGACGGGTATACTCAATTTTAGAATTGCAATAATATTATCTTTATCACTTTACATAAAAATGGCCCCTGGAAAGGATTAAGCGAGCGTGTACGTAATCGGAACAGCCGGGCATGTGGACCACGGGAAAAGCTCCCTGGTAAAAGCTCTGACCGGCATTGACCCCGACCGCCTGGAAGAAGAAAAGCGGCGAGAAATGACGATTGACCTGGGCTTTGCCTGGCTGAAACTGCCCGGTGGCCGGGAAATCAGCATTATTGACGTGCCGGGTCATGAACGCTTCATCAAAAATATGCTGGCCGGGGTCGGTGGAATTGATGCCGCGCTCCTGGTGATTGCCGCTGACGAAGGAATTATGCCGCAGACCAGGGAACACCTGGACATTCTAAAATTGCTGCAAATCGAGCGCGGCCTGGTCGTTTTAAGCAAGTGCGACATGGTAGAGAGCGAGTGGTTGGAACTGATGGCCGAGGAAGTCCGCGATGGCTTGAAACAGGCTTCGCCCGGCCTGGCGAATGCCCCTATCATGGCGGTTTCGGCCCGGACGGGACAGGGTTTACCCCAACTGCTGGAAGCCCTGGATAGCCTGCTGGATGATGTCCCAGCCCGGTCAGATATGGGCCGACCGCGCCTGCCGATTGACCGGGTTTTCAGCGTCAGTGGCTTTGGGACAGTCGTTACCGGCACGCTAATAGACGGCAAACTTTCTTTAGGGCAAGAGGTGGAAATCCAGCCCGGCAACCTGCGTAGCCGTATCCGCAGTATCCAGATGCACAAGACCAAAGCCGAAACGGCCTCGCCCGGCAACCGGGTAGCGGTCAACCTGACCGGGCTGGAAGTTAGCGAATTGCGCCGAGGAATGGTCCTGACAGTGCCGGGTTGGCTGGAAGCGACCGACCGGCTGGACTTGCGGGTAGAGATGCTGGCCGAATCGCCGGTTGAACTCACGCAGAATACCCGCTGGGACTTCTTTAGCGGCGCAGCCGAAGCGACCATAGGCGTGACCATCCTGGATAAGCCCAGGTTATTGCCGGGAGATAGCGGTCTGATTCAGGCCCGCCTGAGCGAACCACTGGCTATTGCTAAAGGCGACCGCTTTATTTTGCGCTTGCCTTCGCCCAGCCAGACCATCGCCGGGGGTGTCGTCATTGACCCGCACCCGCGCCGCCACAAACGTTTTCAGGAAGATGTGCTGCAAACGCTCAAAACGCTGGAAAAAGGCACACTAGCCGAGATAATCTTGCAAAGGCTCAATACCGGCACGAGGCTGCCCCGTGATATTCGGGCCGTAGCCGAAGAAGCCGGTAGCGACCTCAAAGAAACCCAGGCCGCCCTGGCCGAACTGGTCAAACAGGGCAGCGCCTTCTTGCTGTCCGAAGATGCCGCCGTTAAAGAACAGGCCATCAAAGCAGGTGAGGCGATTGTTTTAGCGCCGAGCCAGGCGGTCGTTGGCGGAGCAGCCTGGCAGGAGTTAAAAGAACGGGCCAGTGGGTTGGTAAAACAGTTTCACGGTCAGTTCCCTTTAAGGCGAGGTATGGGCCGGGAGGAATTAAAGAGCCGCCTGGGAATTGCCAGCGCCAAAACTCATAACTTTATGGTCAACCGTCTGTTGATCGAAGAAGTTCTGGTCGAAACTGAAGCAGGACAGGGCGGCAACCCGGCCTTGAGTCTACCCGGTTTCGAGGTGAAGTTTAACCCGGCCCAGCAAAAACAGGCTGATAACCTGCTGGCTGCTTTTCGCCAGACTCCTTTTACGCCCCCTAACGTTTCAGATTTGGGAACCGACCCCAACATAATCGCGGCCCTGGTGGATAGAGCCGAACTCAAGCGGGTTAGCGAGTCGGTTTACTTCCTGGGCGAAACTTACGACCGCATGTTAAAGGCCATCCTGGATAAACTCACGCAACAGGACCGGATTACCCTCGCCGAAGTGCGCGATATGTTCAATGCCAGCCGCAAGCCGGTCCAGACCCTGCTTGAATACCTGGATGAGCAGAAAATTACGCGGCGGGTAGGGGATGCAAGGGTGTTGTTTCGTTAAATGGGAACGTAGCCCACTTAATGCTGTTACATATTGCCATACGTAATATTGTATGTTAAAATAAGTATGTACAGGAAACCTGAACAGGCTTTTCGATATTAGGTTAGTCAGGAGATTTAGAATGTCCATAGAGATTTCTTATACTCAAGCAAGGGATAACCTGGCTAACTACATGGACCGTGCTGTGAAAGATCATGAGGTCGTGAAAATTCGGCGTAAAATTACCGGTGGTGCGATTCAGGAAGTGGCACTTATAGATGCCGACGATTTAGAGAGCTTACTGGAAACTGCCTATTTATTACGCTCGCCCAAAAATGCCGATAGGTTATTTAGTGCCTTAACCCGTTCATTGTCGCAAACGGTAAATCCCGGCACTATTGAAGACCTGGAACGCCAGTTTGGTATAAGTTCAGATTTGGGTTCCGCCCGTATTACGATTGAGGAGCCTGAAGACTCAGAAGCTAATTCTCCTGGTACGGCCAATCAGCCAAATTCTAACTTTTAGGTCTTTGAAATGCCTAAAAATTGGGTGACATCCTACCAACCGGAATTTTTAGAGGACCTGGAATACTTTGTAAAAACCAATAGTAGAACAGCTTTGAAAGTAATAGGGTTGATGAAGGAAATAAGGCGCGACCCCTTTACTGGAACCGGGCAGCCTGAATACCTGAAGTATCTTCCAGGCAATACATGGTCCCGCCGAATAACTCAGGAACACCGCTTAGTATACCGGGTAGATGAAGGTTTAATAGATTTCTTACAGACGCGTTACCACTACTAGATGAAAGCCTCCATTAGCCTGGAGGTTTTTTGTTACCAGTTAACGTTTAACGAAAAGAGGGGATATTGTTTATGGCTGTCAAGCGCTTTGGTTTAGGGTTAAGCATCTGGTTCGGCCTGGTGCTGTTCTTAGCGGCTACTCCGGCCTTTGTCCAGGCCCAGGAGCTAACTCAAGCCGCCGACCCGATTGCCAGCCGACCGGCCCCTACTACAGCTAATCCCAATACAACTTATTTCGCCGAAACCGGCCACTATCTTGGTTCAACCTTTCGGGCTTACTGGCAAAGATATGGCGGGCTGGCTCAGTTTGGGTTGCCTCTGACCGAGGAATTCCAGGAACTAAATCCGACTGACGGAAAAACTTATACCGTCCAGTATTTCGAGCGCAACCGTTTCGAGTACCACCCCGAATTTAAAGGTACTTTTTACGAGGTTCTGCTGGGATTACTGGGTCGCCAGTCCACTACGGGCCGGACTTTCCCTGACGCGCCGCCTTTTACTTCCACCTCCCAGCGCTTCTACTTTCTTCAGACCCGCCATTCGCTCTCCAACGGCTTTAAGACCTACTGGGAGAAATTCGGCGGCCTGGATATTTACGGCTACCCCATTAGTGAGGAAT
>JAYSYV010000688.1:0-1516 GCA_043727245.1 Chloroflexota bacterium
TTTCACCGTCAGGTTGCAGACCGAGCAAAGTCTGCAAAAGTAGGGGTCCAGACCCGGCGGCCCAGGCTTGCGGGCTGCAACTGACCGGGTATGCGGCTGGCGCAGCTTCTTCAAGGCCATCCTCTAAGCGTGGAAAGCCGCAGTAAAGTTCGGGCAACCGGCTATCCGCGAAAGTGGCGGCGGCATCGAGAAGTTGCTCAATCAGGGATAAAGCTTCTTTATCGAAGCCGTAACGCCGCAGACCGGCTGCTATCAGCGAATTATCGTGCGGCCAGATACTGCCGTTGTGATAACTCATGGGGTTATAAGTCTGGTCGTAGACGCTGATGGTCCGAATACCCCAGCCGCTTAACATGTCGGGCTGCATCAACCGGGCCGCTACCTGGGGCGCTTTGTCCCGGTCCACTATACCGCTCCACAGGCAATGACCTGGATTAGAGGTGATGTTGCGGACCTGCTGTTTTTGTCCGTCCAGAGCCTGGGCGAAAAAGTTGGCTTCCGGCCACCAGAATTTTTGATTAAATTGTTCTTTCAGGCGGTTGGCCTGGACTTCCAGGCTCTGAGCGCGGGCCTGTTGAGGAGCATCACCGTATTGCCTTAAAATTTTGGCAGTCTCGGCCAGGGCGGCGTAGTAATAACCCTGAACTTCGACCAGGGCAATTGGTCCGACCGGGCGCGGCCCTACCGACCCACCCATAGACTCGTCGCTGTCTTTCCAGCCCTGGTGCAAGATGCCCCGTTCCGAGCGCCGGTTGAACTCAATAAAACCGTCCCCGTCCTGGTCGCCATAACGAGAGGCCCATTCCAGGGCGCGTTCCACGTTGGGCCACAATTCTTTGAAAAATTCCCGGTCGCCAGTCCATTGCAGGGTCAGGGCGAAACACAAGATGAATAACAGGGTGCTATCTACCGAACCATAGTACGGACCGTGTGGCATTTCACCACTTAAAGTCATATCACCCCGGCGCAGTTCGTGCAGAATTTTGCCCGGTTCTTCGTCGCGCCAGTCGTTAAATTCTTGGCCCTGGTACTGGGCTAATGCCCGTAGCGTATCTTTTGCAATATTTACGTTCAGGATAAGTGCCTGGATCGAAGCGATTAAACTATCCCGGCCAAAAAACGAAAAATACCAGGGCAACCCGCCGGTCATTACCCTGTGGCCGTCGGCACTTTGGAGCAACGAACGCAGGTCAAGCTGGCTAGTTTTCATCAAACGGTTAAACAAGTAGTCGTTTGTCTGGACCTGGGTACAATCCTTTTCCCACTGTTCAAAGGTGGCGTGGGCTTGCCTGACCTGAGCGGCATAACCCGCGCTATCCGGTACGGCTACACTTTTGACAGAACGGCCCGCTTTGTCAGGACGCGCCGCCAGGTTGAGCGTGACTGCCTGGCCGGTTGCCAGGTCTAGCCGGTAATGTAGCACCACCTGCGGAAAAGCAAGGTGGTTGAGCAGGCTGACCAGTTCGTTAATCTCATAACTGACCGGGGCTAAACTGCTTTCAAAGCTCAGAGTTCG
>JAYSYV010000689.1:0-1516 GCA_043727245.1 Chloroflexota bacterium
ATAGTGGTCAGCCGGACATCCCGGTACATGCGCTCAACCTGATATTCTTCGACATAACCGTACCCGCCCAGGATTTGAATCGCTTCCCGGCAGACAAACTCGCCGGTTTCGCTGGCGAAAAGTTTACCCATAGCGGCTTCTTTGGCGAAAGGCAGGTGCTGGTCTTTCAACCAGGCCGAGCGGTAAACCAGCAAACGGGCGGCCTCAATCTGGGTTGCCATATCGGCCAGTTTGAACTGAATAGCCTGGAAATCGGCAATAGGGCGGCCAAACTGCTGGCGCTCTTTAGCATAATTCAGGGCAATATCGTAAGCGCCCTGGGCCAATCCAAGCGCCATCGCCCCAATCGAAATCCGGCCACCGTCCAGGATTTGCATAAACTGTTTGAACCCGTCATTGGGCTGGCCCAGGATATTCTCTTTAGGCAGGCGCAGGTTATCGAAAAAAAGCTGGCTGGTCACGGAAGCTCGCAAGCCCATTTTCTTTTCGGTCTTGCCGTACTCAAAGCCCTTCGCCCCTTTTTCCACGATAAAACTGCTGATGCCGTGAGCGCCTTTAGACTTGTCCGTAACCGCCGTAAAAACCATTATGTCGGCGATAGAGCCACTGGTTATCCAGTTCTTGGAGCCGTTGATGACCCACTCCTCACCCTCCATCACAGCGGTAGTTCTGGTTCCCCCGGCATCGCTCCCGGCGGTGGCTTCGGACAGGCCAAACGCGCCTAGTTTTTGGCCGCTTGCCAGAGGCTTTAAGAAGCGCTCTTTTTGTTCAGGAGTGCCGAACAGATAAAAAGGTGAGGCTCCCAGTGAAGTATGGGCGGCCAGGGTAATCCCGGTCGAGCCATCCACCCGGCTAATTTCTTCGACGGCTATGGCGTACATCAGGGTATCGCCCCCTGCACCGCCGTATTCTTCGGGGAAGGGTACACCTAACAGGCCGAGGTCGGCCATCTTCTTAATGCTATCCCACGGAAATTCGTGGGTCTGGTCTATTTCGACTGCTTTGGGGGCAATTTCTTTGTTGGCGAACTCGTGGACGGTATCCCGGAAAAGCTGGTGTTCCGGGCCTAGTCTAAAATCCATAGCGTAGACTCCTTTGTCATGCTTTTATTTTGTTTTAACCCGGCGTTCAATTTTTAGGATTAATCCTTTATTTGAGCATTAATGGGTCGCTTTATTGGTTCTATCATATTAACCTGACAGTATTTTATAGAGTTGGGCGGCATTTGTCCAGTTTAATTATGCCGATTGACCTTTGTTTATTGGCGTGATAAAATAACCCTCGTGCGAATATGACCCCCATTCGTGCGGGAGTAACTCAGTTGGTAGAGTGCCTGCCTTCCAAGCAGGTTGTCGCGAGTTCGAGTCTCGTCTCCCGCTTCTTTTTATTTAATCCCCCCTTTTTTTTCGGAGGTATGCAATAAATGGCTGCTTCCATCTACAATATCCAAAAAATTCTAGCAACCGGATATAAAGTCGAAAATCAAGAACTGGTCGGTGGGTTCTTGAACGAAACC
>JAYSYV010000690.1:0-1515 GCA_043727245.1 Chloroflexota bacterium
CCGCCGTAGCGGAGTTCATTTATAGTTTGATCCATGATTAATGAAAAGATTGCTTCGTTTAAAGATTACGGTTTTCTCTCAGACCATAATACTTTAAAGCCATAATAAAGGAAAGTAAGAAAGAAATGAGAAAAAGCGGTCCGTATATACCAGTAGTGGTTTGTAATATGTTTACAGTCACATAAATCACCCTTAAAATACATTTTAGAGTTTCAAATCGTCAGGAACAACGCGAAGGGGTATATTTGAAGTTTTTTTCACATACTTATCGTATACTAATTGCGTTTATGATTGACATTGACAATTGATATGGACATAAGGTAGAGAGAGCAATAACTCGTATGTTATAATTTGCAGGGCAACCTGCCTGGAACCAGGAACGTATGGGTCTGATGTGGTTCTCTGGCTGAATTTTACAAATAACTAATGGCGGAAAGCGCGGCCCGGTTTCCAGCCCTGAAAAAGATTAGCAAGTTAATCTTATAATAGTTGCAAATAAATAGAAAAGAAGGAGCAGATTAATGACCGCTTCAAATGGTCAAACAGGCTCATATGATTTAGTAATTATCGGTAGCGGCCCAGGCGGTTATATCGCAGCCGTACGCGCCGGTCAGCTTGGTTTGAAAACTGCTATTGTCGAACGTGAAGAACTGGGTGGAGTTTGCCTGAACTGGGGTTGTATTCCTTCCAAGGCGCTGCTTCGGTCCGCCGAAGTGCTGACCCTTTTCCAGCACGCCAAAGATTTCGGGATTACTGTTACCGGCGTAGAAGGCGATTACGGGGCAGCCATTGACCGCTGTAATAAAATCATCGCCGGGCAAACCAAAGGAGTCGCCTATCTTATGAAGAAAAATAAGGTGGATGTCCTGCGTGGTAATGGCCGGGTCGAAAGCGCCACCAAAGTCGTGGTCGAAGGTCCGGGCGGCAGCCAGGAAGTAACCACCAAAAATATTTTGATTGCCACCGGCTCCCGCGTCCGATTAGTGCCGGGAATGTCGCCCGATACGGTGGACGGCCAGACCGTAGTTACCAGCAAAGAAGTCTGGAAGTTGAAAGACAAGCCTCAATCCGTCGCAATTATCGGCGGCGGGCCTATTGGTGTAGAATTTGCTACAGCTTATCGTGGATATGGTTGCGATGTGACAATCGTAGAGATGCTGCCCCGGTTAGTTCCTCTGGAAGATGAGGAAATCAGCACTCATCTGACCCGCGAGTTCAAGAAACGCGGCATTAATATTATGACCGGGACCATGGTGAAAAAGATCGAAAAAGGCGGGGAAGGCAATAAGGCGAAAGTAGAGGTCCAGGTGAGCGCAACCGGCGCAACTCAGACTCTTGAAGTAGACCGGGTGCTGGTCGGTATCGGTTTCGCCCCTAACAGCGAAAACCTGGGCCTGGAGAAGCTTGGTGTTACTATCGAGCGCGGGTTTATCCAGGTAGATGACCAGATGAAGACTAACGTGCCGGGTATTTACGCGATTGGTGACGTAACCGGCAAACTGCCCCTGGCCCATG
>JAYSYV010000691.1:0-14762 GCA_043727245.1 Chloroflexota bacterium
ATCTCCACAACGAACTGTGCAAAACACCCAGCACTGTATATATCTGTCCAAGGAGTTAAACTTGAAAGAGAATGTCTACGATGAAGGTCGAGCCTCCCATATGCCGCAGCTGAATGGGGTAGGGAAACCTACGCCTCCGCAAACCAGAACACCGGCAAAAGCCGGTTCGGCAAAGTGGCGCGTCGCCGCACTGCTTCTACTGAGCGCCATTCCGCTCACTGCCGGTGTCTTCCGCCTGAGCGAGTTGGCCGGCGGTGCGGAAATTACGCCAGCCAACGCCCGGTTCTTTGCAGTACCCTTGCCGGTGGTGCTGCATATCCTGAGCGCCGGCGTGTATATCATCCTGGGTTCGTTCCAGTTCGCTACCCGCTTCAGGCGGCACAGACCCGGGTGGCACCGCGTGGCCGGGCGGCTGCTGGTTTCATGCGGACTTGTGGTTGGGCTTTCAGCGTTGTGGATGACCCTGTTCTATCCCCACCCGGCTGGCGACGGGGAGTTGCTTTATGCCTTGCGGCTCCTGTTTGGGTCGGCCATGGTCGTGTCCATCGTCCTCGGCTTTGCCGCGATCCGGCGAGGCAACGTGAACCGACACCGCGCCTGGATGATGCGAGGCTACGCGATAGGTCTTGGCGCTGGTACGCAGGTGCTGACCTTGCTAGTTGGGGAATTGATTGCTGGCCCACCGAGTGAGCTGAAACGAGCGTTCCTGATGGGCGCGGCCTGGGTGATTAACCTGGCCGTGGCAGAAAGGGCCATCCGCAAGCGTCCAGCCCCGGCCCCGGCCCCGGCCCGTCCAGTCCGCACGACATCAGCCGTTGTTTCCCATCTAAAATGAGTTCAGCTTGACGGCGGCAGCCTAACCAGCGCCGCCCAACTTCATTCTCAGGCGGCAATGCATGAGGAGCGCGGTGAGTGAAACACAAGTGACGGCAACTGAACACAACAAGCCCTGGCGTTGGGAGCTGTGCAGCAAAGGACACCTTGACGATTCTGGGCCGACCGGTTCGAGGGCCGGAGCTTCAGCCACGCAAGCGGCGGAACTGGCAGATACTGTTAGCCTGTCCGAGGTATCCTTAGCAAGCCTGACAACGAAGCCAGGAAGTTCAATTTGACGAGCTTTAAGATTGAAACATTCAAATATGCCCGGCTTGGATGAACTTAAGTTTAAGATAAAAATTGAAGTCCTTGAGGTAGCTATAGAACTGTTAAACCTGGCCCAAATACGCAAAAATGCAGTATTCAGTGGTTGACCAGTCCACCTTGATTGTCCAACTGGACAGGATAACGCATTTGCAATGGGCCTCGTAGCCAATACAATGATGCAATTCAGTCCAATTATACTTCGGATATGCGAAGTACCGCCACCACAGGTTTCCAGAATGACACGTTTCCCTCCTCTTTTAGCATTACCCTCAGCAAAACTATTATTTTTCTCGCTGGTATGTGACCTTAATCACCTTATGACACCAGTTCATTTTGTATTCATTTTGACTTCCTAAAATCAAAGCAGAATATTAAATAAAAAGTTTTGAAGGAGTTAAAAATGTTAAACAATCGCCGCCAGGAAGCGGCCCATTTGTTACGACGGGCCGGTTTCGGACCAAAATCACTGGATGAAATTATTTCGATAGCTTCCCTTTCCCACCTTCAGGCTGTAACGAAGCTGCTGGATTTTAACCCGGAAGAAACCGCTCTCAGTTCCAACCCGACCACCAGGCTGACCGCTAAAAAACCGCTCTCGACAGACTGGGACGGGTACGATTTGCAGCAAAGTTGGCTGGAAGTCATGCTTCACACCAATTATCCTTTGCAAGAAAAATTAGCCCTGTTCTGGCACGGCCACTTCACCAGTTCAATTGAGAAAGTCGGGGATGCCCAGCTAATGCTGGACCAGAACCTTTATTTCCGCCGCCACGGTCTGGGCAATTTTGAAAAAATGGTCCGCGATATTTCTCGCGATCCGGCCATGCTGATCTACCTGGACAATGTGGAAAACAGCCTGGAAAACCCCAATGAAAATTACGCCCGCGAGTTAATGGAACTTTTTACGCTTGGGATTGGCAATTATAGCGAGCAGGACATTCGGGAGTCGGCCAGGGCTTTTACCGGCTGGCGTATCGAGTATAGCGATAGCCCCGGACCGCGCCACCCGCAAGTCGTTTATGACCCTGAATTGCACGACAATTCCACCAAAACCTTTATGGGCGAAACCGGCAATTTCGATGGTGAGGCCATAATTTCAATCATCCTCAAGCGGCGCGAAGTAGCTTATTATATCTGCCGCAAATTGTGGGAATTCCTGGTCTATCCCGAACCGGCGGCTGTCCTGGTTAAAAACCTGGGCGACCTGTTCTACGATAGCGGTTACGATATTCGGACACTGGTTGGAGCAATTTTACTAAACCCGGAATTTCTGTCGCCGCGAGCCTACCGCGCCCTGGTCAAAAGCCCGGTCGAACTTGTGGTCGGCACTCTGGCTGCCCTGGGTGTCACCCGGCTGGATAGCGACCCGCTAAACCTGATGGGTCAGGCTCTCTTCGCTCCGCCCAATGTCAAAGGCTGGGCCGGTGGAAAGCGCTGGATTAATAGCGCCACTTTCCTGGCTCGCGTCAATTACTTTGGGAATTTACTCGCTACCGACGAATCACAGCCGAACCTCCTTCCCGTTATCTCAAGTTATCGCAACCGGCCCCCCGCGACCGGCTTTAACGAGCTGGCCGAACTCCTTGTTGACAATCAGGTCCAGGGGTTGAACGACATTAAAAGCTTCGTACAAGCGCCTTATATCAGCGAAGCGGGAGATACCCAGGGGCTGGCCGCCGAAAGCGAAGCCCGGCTGCGCGGCGCGGTCCACCTGCTGGTTAGTACCCCGGACTACCAGCTAAACTAAAAATAAAAGCTCTTGCAGGAGTCATTAACCAGAATGAATGGCTCCTGGCTAAAACAACAAACTTAAAAAGCATTTCAGTAAAGATAAAAGAGGAAAAGATGTTGTCACGAAGAAAATTTCTCAAATTGGGCGGGGTAGGGGCTGTAATGGCAATGTCTTGTGCCAGTGTCCCATTATTTATTTCTAAAGCTTTCGCCTCGACCCAGCCCGGCGTGGCAGCGGCTAGAGGGCAGCGCGGCCTGGTCATTATCGAACTTTCCGGTGGAAACGATGGCTTGAATACAGTCATACCTTTTGAAGACCCCCAGTACTACAATCTGCGGCCTAATATCGCCATACCAGGGAACAAGGTTTTGAAATTGAAAGACGGTATTGGCCTGCACCCTCAAATGGGAGCGCTTCACCGGATGTTCCAGGACGGCAAGGTCGCGGTTATCCAGGGAGTAGGCTACCCCAATCCCAACTACAGCCATTTTGAATCGGCCGACATCTGGCACTCGGCGCAACCGTCCAAAGGCGCTTCCCGGACAGGCTGGTTGGGCCGCTACCTTGAAAACGCCAGCGGTTCTAAAGCGGCTAACTTCAGCGGGGACAATCCCCTGGCTCTCTATACCCAGACCACGATTGTCCCCGCCTTCAACGGGCTGGATGAGTTCTATTTTAACCTGGGAGATTATTATTACCAGGACGGCCAGGTCAAGCAAGGAGTGGCCCGCCGGATTTACCAGCAGGCCCATAGTAATCCCCTGGCCGAGTATATCCGGGCCAGTGCATTAGACGCGGTTGCGACAGCCGAGGTTATACAGAAGCAAATTAAGGAAGACGGGCGAGGCAAAGGCTATCCCGAAACAGCCCTGGGCTATCAGCTTGAAGCTGTCGGCCAGGTGCTGAAAGCGGAGCTGGATTTCCGGGTTTTCTACATAAAGCTAACCGGGTTCGATACTCACTCCAACCAGCCCGACCAGCACGCCAGCCTCTTGCATGATTTGTCGGATAGCCTGGCCGCCTTCTTCAACGATTTACGCCAGGCCGGTCTGAGCGGAAATGTCACCGCTATGACCTTCAGCGAGTTCGGGCGGCGACCGGAGGAGAACGGCAATGGCACCGACCACGGCAGCGCCCAGCCGATGTTCGTGGTGGGCGACCGCGTGAAGGGTGGAGTTTACGGCCAGGCTCCTTCGCTGACCAACCTGGATGACGAAAACCTGCGGTTTAGCATAGACTTTCGGCAGGTCTATGCCACTGTGTTGGATGGCTGGTTAAACGTAAATTCACAGGCAATTTTAGAGCAACAGTGGCAAAGTTTATCTATTTTCTAGAGGATTATGCTAAAATTAAAAATCATAAAGAGAAAGACTAAAAACAGGCAGCCAAAAGAGGAAAAGCAACTGCGCATCCTGGTAGTAGAAGATGACGAACACCTCAACGGGGTAATCGCTCGCGGGCTGAGAGAAGAAGGCCACGCGGTTGATGTTGCTTTCGACGGGCCGGACGGCCAGTACCTGGCGGAAGTTAATCCCTATGACCTTGTTGTGCTGGACTGGATGTTGCCAGGGCAGTCCGGGTTGGACGTGTGCGAAAGGTTGCGTCAAAAAGGCTTTCATATGCCTGTTTTGTTACTGACAGCCAAAGGTACGGTAGCAGACCGGGTGGCCGGGCTGGATAGCGGCGCGGACGACTACCTGACTAAGCCTTTTGCCTTTGATGAACTGCTGGCCCGCGTGCGGGCTTTGCTGCGAAGGCAAACGGCGATCCGGTCCAACCTGCTGCAAATAGCCGATTTAAGTCTGGACCGGCGGACCCGCCTGGTATCACGGGCCGGGGTATCTATCACCTTTACCGCCAAAGAATTCAGCCTGCTGGAATATTTCATGCTCAATCCTAATATGGTACTCAGCCGAAGGAGTATCGAGGAACACGCCTGGAATTACGAATATGAAAGCGAATCTAACCTGATTGATGTCTATATGCGACGTTTGCGCCGCAAAATTGATGACCCTTTTAGGCTCAAACTATTTGAAACCATTAAGGGAGCGGGCTACCGGCTACGTGCGGTCCCGCAACCGGAATAAGTAGTAATAACCCGCAACTGCACCGGACACGCTAATCCTGATACCTGGAATTTTAATTTGAAAAGTAACTCTGGCGGCATACCTATCCGGCTACGTCTTACCTTGATTTTTACGGCCCTCCTGCTGGTTCTCTTGCTGGCGCTAGGATTTAGCCTTTATTTCATTGTGTCCCAGACTATAAACAACCGCCTGGAAACTTCTCTGAAAAGCGAAGTAGAGTCTATGTTGGGCCAGAACGCCCGTTACCCTGGTTCTGTTTTAATTCTACCTGGTAAGTTGCTTAATTCCGATACGGGCGACCCTTTAACGAAGGTTGATGGAAGCCCTCAAATTCAAACTACTCTCGGTTACAATCTAAACAGTCTTTATTCAACGGTGATATTGTACAAGCCTGACGGTAGCGTATTGGCTGACCCGCCGGACGGCATCGAAAATAACCCGACCATAGCCAGCGCAGCCCTTGCAGCCCGGAACCTGCCGGATGGGCAGGGGATTTTTAGCCAGGTCACGTCTACCACTTCAGGCAATACCGCCGTTACCGAGCAATACCTGGCCTACGCCCGCCCCATTTACGGGCTTTCGGACCCCCAAAACGACAAAAGCCCCCTGGTTTTGCTGGCGATTCTGGTAGATACTTTACCTAATGGAGAGGCCGTAACCTTATTGGGTACTATGTCGCAGGTGTTGCTGATAAGTCTGCCGGTCGCCCTGGTGTTGAGCCTGCTTCTGGGAAGTTTTGTGGCCGGGCGGGCTTTGCGCCCAATTAAGGCTATTACCGAAACGGCTACCCAGATTAGTGTAACCAACCTTAACCAACGGATTGGCCTGAAGTCGCGGGACGAATTGGGGCAGTTGGCCCGCACCTTTGACCAGATGATCGGACGGTTGCAGACCAGTTTTGGCCGCCAGCGCCGCTTTGTAGCAGACGCTTCCCACGAACTCAGGACACCCCTGGCCGTTATTGAGGCCGAAGCGACACTCATGCTAAAGCGGCCCCGCGATGCCGAAGAATACCGGCGCGCCCTGGAACTGGTCGCGGACGAGGCCGGTCGAATGAAGAATCTGATTGAAGACTTACTGACGCTGGCCCGCGCCGATAGTGGCGAGGTTGAATTGCGGCCCCGGCTGGTGGCCCTGGATGACCTGGCAACCGAGGCTGCCAGCCGGATAAGCCGGTTGGCTAACCAGAAAAACCAGCGTTTACAGTTAAATATAACTGAGGAAGTCTGGTTGAATGCTGACCCTGAAGTGCTGGACCGGCTGCTATTTAACATTTTGAGCAACGCTGTAAAATATACCCAGGCAGGTGGATTGATTGTAGTGAATCTGCGACGTATCAGCTTTCACGAGGTGCTTTTCGAGGTTGCCGACAACGGGCCAGGAATCGGGCCGGAGCATTTGCCATTTCTGTTCGACCGCTTCTACCGGGCCGACCGGGCGCGCACCCGCACAGGCAGCAGCGGCCTGGGTCTGGCGATAGCTCAATGGGCCGCCCAGGTGCATGGTGGCCGGATTGAGGTGCGGAGCGCCGTTGGCAAGGGAACCTCGTTTACTATTTTCCTGCCCGTGGCTGAGGGAAAGCAAGCCCCAGCCGTAATGCCTACTCCTCCAAAATAAGGCTTTTAACACTGTTTAACCTCGTGACCCTGGTTTGATGTCCTTTCAGCCATATCACGCTGCTCTTTGATAGCGGCTGCACACTGAATGTACTGAAATTAGATAAGTTATATCCTCCGGGTCAATTCCAGCAATTTGCTAACCGTGTTCCAGTTCCGGCCAGTCCCAGACATTTTCAGTTTCTTTTCAATTAGGGCATTGGTAAGTTTTGAACGTCCGATGCCGTTGGTGTAATAGGCGTACAATTCCTGACCCTTTACGACCATTTCTTCGGGTCCGGTGTAGGCGCTTAGAAGGGCTTCTTTGGCCGCATCATCGGGGCTACCTGAAAGAAACATGACTACTATCCACTTTGTCTCTTTTTCGGGGTGGTCGAGGAAGGGATTTTCCTCAGAAATTTGCATTATTTCTGCCGCCGTCCGCACCATCACTCCCGGGCTGAAACCGAAATCCTTTTCAAATTCTTTTCGTATTTTTCCGGCCAGGTGGGTGGAGTCGGTTTTTTCGTCACTTTCAAATATCACGTTGCCAGTTTGCAGGTAGGTAACAACATTCTGCAAGCCCAGTTCTTCGTGCAGCCCTTTAAGAGCGACCATGCTTACTTTGTTGTTACCTCCAACGTTAATAGCCCGAAACAAAGACACGAATACAGCCATATTTTAAGCTCCTTTTGGTTCAATTAGCGGGATTATTCAGGGGGATTATACACAGAGTCTGAAAGAAAAAGCATGCAAAGGTGGCAGAAGTATTGAGGTTAGGGGTAGATTATCCCAGGCTAAACCAGCCATATTGAGGCGGAATGCAAGGATGGTGATGTCCGAAAACGGCTAGTTTTGGCAAAGTTTTCGGGGTATACTGGAACTATGAAACTAGAACATGAAATTTGCTACCGGGCCTTACAGGCTCGCGATGCCCGCTTTGACGGACAGTTCTTTACAGCGGTGCGGACTACAGGCATTTACTGCCGCCCAATCTGTCCGGCCCCGTTACCCAGGCCAGAGAATTGTGTCTTTATGCCCAGCGCTGCCGCTGCCCAGGAAGCCGGTTTCCGGCCTTGCCTGCGCTGCCGCCCGGAGATTTCGCCCAAATTAACCCAATTTTTTGAAGGAGGGGCAGTGGTTAGCCGGGCTTTACGGCTGATTGGGGAAGGCGCTCTGGACGAAAATACACTGGACAACCTGGCCGGGCGGGTCGGTGTAACCGAACGGCACTTGCGGCGATTGTTTTTGCAACACCTGGGCGCTTCCCCGTCTACCGTGGCCCAAACTCGGCGGATTCTGTTCGCCAAGCAACTGCTGGACGAAACCAGCCTGCCGATGACGGAAGTCGGTCTGGCCGCTGGATTCAACAGCTTGCGGCGGTTTAACGAAGTTATTCTCAAGACCTACCAGCGTGCGCCTCGCGAGTTGCGCCGGGGCAAAGATTTTGAGGGCGGGGAAAAGCAACCCTCCTTGACGACCCTCAAACTACCCTACAGTCAGCCTTTTAACTGGCCCGCTATGGCGGCTTTTTTGAAGGGCCGGGCCACCGCCGGGGTCGAGGAAGTGGGTGAAAACTTTTACCGGCGGACTATCCGGCTGGACGGGCAGCATGGCCTGGTGGAAGTGCGGTATGTGGCGGGGCAATCCTATCTGGTCGCCAACATTCGCTTTCCAAAGGTCACGGCACTGGGTCAGATAGTCGAACGCTTGCGCCGGATGTTTGACCTGGGCGCAAACAGCCTGGAAATAGAAGCGAATCTGTCCGGCGACCCCTACCTGGGCCGGATGGTAGTGGCTTTGCCGGGTTTACGAGTGCCTGGCGCGTGGGATAAGTTTGAACTGGCCGTACGGGCTATTCTGGGGCAGCAGGTCAGTGTCCAGGCCGCGACCACCCTGGCCGGTCGGCTGGTCGAAAAGTTCGGGGAACCGCTGGCCCTGGATGGAGTAGCCGAGTCGCAGGGAAGTTTGCGCTTTGTCTTTCCCACACCGGAAGTGCTGGCCGAAGCCGCTATAAGCCAGTTAGGAATGCCTAAAGCTCGCGCCGCTACGATTTCAGCCCTGGCAGTGGCGGTAGCAAAAAATCCGCAACTCCTGGAGGAATCGGGCAGCCTGGAAGAGTCTATCAAAAAATTAAGCGAGCTACCGGGTATCGGCCTGTGGACCGCCCAGTATATCGCCATGCGAGCCTTGCGAGAACCAGACGCTTTTCCGGCCTCAGATTTGGGACTTTTGAGAGCAATGTTGCCTGAAAACGGCAAACTGACCCCGGCCCAACTGGAAAAACGGGCCGAAAGCTGGCGGCCCTGGCGGTCTTACGCGGCTTTGTACCTGTGGTCGGCCAGTCTAATACCATCTGCCAGCCCGGACGCAGTTAATGAAATGAAAACTTAAATTGGAAGGTTAAAATAATGGAACTGTTTTTTGATAAAGTTGAATCGGAAATTGGCGATATTGTGATTGTCACGGACGGGCAAAGCCTGGTCGCCCTGGATTACGCCGACTACGAAGCGCGCATGATGAAGTTGCTCAAAGGCCGCTATAGCTCTTTTGAATTGAAGCAGGTTGAAAATCCCGGCGGCTTTTCCGAACTGGTTAAAGCTTACCTGGCCGGGAATTTTAGCAGCCTGGATGACATCCCGGTCAATACCGGCGGGACACCTTTCCAGCAAGAAGTCTGGCAAGCCCTACGGACTATCCCGGTTGGTGCTGTCGTCAGCTACAAGCAACTGGCCCAGAAGGTAGGCCGTCCAACCGCTTACCGGGCGGTGGGCATGACCAATTCGCTCAACCCGGTAGCGATTGTGCTGCCCTGCCACCGGGTTGTCGGGGCAAACTCGGCCCTGACCGGCTATGCTGGTGGGTTGGAACGCAAACGCTGGCTGCTGCGCCACGAAGGGGCCGCCCTGCCCTTATAGCCCCAAATTCACCTGATAATAATTAATGCCAGATACCTGTAGCACGTTAAATAGACGCTCCTACAGGTGTTTGGGCGTTCAACTAGAAGCTGGCCGGTCAGGTCTGATTTCATAGACGTTTGAGGGGGATTTTTCAAAATAGGTATAAATGACATTTACTTTTTGCTAAAACCAGATTAGCATCATTAAAAGTACAAAGGGAATTTGAGTTATTCTGGCCGATAATCAACAGAAATATTTACTGCAAACTTCAAGCAGTTTAATACAACGTCAGGCTAAAAGGAAACCCAACTGATGCACCACTTCGGGCTTACACGAAAGTCACAGACTGAATAAAGATGAAACCAAAAGATGTGGTGGCCCTGCTGATTCTTTCGGCCCTATGGGGCGGGTCGTTTCTGTTCATCCGGGTAGCCTCGCTGGCCCTCGGCCCAATTGTTTTAATGGAATTGCGGGTGCTAATCGCGGGGTTAGCTTTGCTGGGTTACGCCCTCGCTACCCGGATTGACCTGGAAATAAAGACTTACTGGCGGCAATATCTGGCAATCGGGCTGCTCAATTCGGCGGTTCCTTTTGTCCTTATTGGCACAGCCGAGCTAAACCTGACCGCCGGATACGCCGCTATTCTCAACGCCACTGCGCCCTTATTTGGGGCCATTGTGGCTGCGGTCTGGCTTAAAGAAGCCTTAACTCCCAAAAAATTAATCGGGTTAGGGTTGGGCATGGTAGGCGTAGCCGTAGTGGTCGGGCTGAACCCGTTAACCCTCTCCGGCCTGATTATTTTATCCATTGCCGCTTCCATTGGGGCCGCCGCTTTTTATGGGTTTTCCAGCGTCTATATAAAAGTTAAAGGCAAAGGCATCCGGCCTTTCGCCCTGGCGACCTGTAGCCTGCTTTCGGCGGCCATCTGGCTGCTACCTTTTACCCCTTTTGCCTTGCCCCAGAGCAGCCCCGACCTGAACGCTATCCTGGCTGTGCTGGCGCTGGCCTTGCTATCAACTGCCCTGGCTTACCTGCTTTTCTTTGGCCTGATAGAAAGCGCCGGGCCGACCAAAACCCTGACTGTCACCTTTTTAGCCCCGATCTTCGGCATCATCTGGGGTGTAATATTTCTAAATGAAGCCCTAACTTTAGGCACGATTATTGGTTTTGGCATTATTCTTAGCGGAACGGCCCTTATAACCGGCTTTAGCCTGAAGCGCCTGATATAAAAAAGACGTTATATATACGTCTTTTTTATAGATTTATTTCTTTCATACTTCCACTATCTGCTTATTTATATTTTGAATTAACCATTCAGGCGGCCATTCTGATAGAGCCACCGCGCAAATTCCAGGCGCTGCTTTGCGGCGGCGGAAACTTTGGTCGGAACGCTTTCGGGGTCTTCGGGAGAAAGACCATAAGTAGCCCGGCGGCGGGCAAACATGGCAATCTGAGTTTCGTCCCAACCGGCATCAATCAGGCGGGCTAACTCAACTGTAACATCGCCCTCTGGGGTATAAGGGGCAGTATTTTCGTTATTCATGACTTTCTCCTTCCAGACCTGGCTGGATTATTTAGTATTTTTATTTATTCATAAGGCCAATTCTTTGCGGCCTTATAACTATATTATATGCTTATATTTCACCAGTCTATGGGAAAAGTCACAATGGCCCTTTTGGCAAATTTTCTAATGGCCTAAAGGGCTACTTGAGCCTTTTGTAACAATATCTAAAGCAATAAAGATGCCGGGGAAAAGTTTCCCTGTTATCATTTTCAACCAGTTTGACTGCTTTCACATTATCTTCAAAAATCCTTTTGGTGCATCAGTATATGGCTTGTTTTCTTCTCAATCTAAAGGCTATAGTTAGAAAATAGGTAATTTCCAAGCTAAATAAGCCCTGAATGATAAGGGATCGAGGGGAGTGTGGCGAATGCCAGGTAATTGGATAGGTCAAAAACAGGCGGAAACTACTCCTTATGCTCTAGTCGAGGTCAGGGCTGGCGGCGGAAGCTTCCAGGCTGCCGATAGATGTGGCTAGTGGTTGAGTTTGGTTGTCTGAGGCGGCCTGGCGTTCGCGTTTGCTAAAGTAGATCACGCCCACCATTACCACGACTCCCAACAGCCCGAAGAACCACCAACATAGGGCGGTGAGGCCGGTTTGCAGGCCCACGTCATATAAGTATCCGCCCAAAAAGCTGCCAAAAACTCCACCAAAGCCCATCGCCAGCGAACTAAAGCCAAAATAACTCGCCATAGTCGATTCGGTTGCGTAATTGGACACCAGGACCGATACCATCGGTTCCACCACCAACCGGCCCAGGGCGTACAGCATCACACAGAACAGCAGAAAGGCAAAACTATCCGCGAAGCTGACTAAAAACATGCCCAGTCCGGCCACCAGCGACCCCACGCCAATCAGCATTAGAGGCTTGAAAAAGCGGGCCAGATAACGAATGAGCAAAAACTGGAGGGCAATGCTAAGGCCGCTGTTGATGAGGTAAATATAGCTGATGCCATCTGCCGAGCCGCTCAACTGGGTGGCAATCAGGGGTAAGGTAATATTAATCTGGCTGTAGATGGAGTAATAACCGACTAGCAGCACTGTAATCAGGACGAAAGGCCGGTCGCGCCAGACCACTCCCACATTATTGAACATACGTCCCAGGCCGCGTTTGGTGTTATCCCCGGCTACCACCGGGATTGACGGCACAAAAATCAGCAGTATTACGAAATTAACCATGTACATGGCGGCAGAAACAACCCCCACCACTGCAAAATCTACTCTTAACAGGGCGATACCGGCCAGGGGGCCGACGGACATACCCAGATTGCCGACAGTGGAGTTGAGAGAAAAGATAGTCTCGCGTTTATAGCCCTTGGAGAGCGAGGCCAGGGCTGCTTTGCCGCTCGAATCGAAAAACGCTCCGCCTACCGCCGAAACCGAAGCCGATAATATCAGAGTCAGGACATCGGAGGCGAAAGCCAGCCATAAGAACCCGACCGTCCGCACCAGCATCCCGACCATCATCATAAAACGATAACCGGCCCAGTCCGCCAGAGCCGCTGTAAAAAGGCCCAGGCCAAACTGAACAAACTGGCGAATTGCCAGTACCAGACCGGCGATAGTCGCACCCAACGCCAAATCGTGGGTGATATGGACCGCCAGCAAGGGCATCATCATGAAAAAGCCGAACCACATAATGCCGGTGGTCGCTATAAGGACCACGATGCTGCGGGTATGGCGGGGGGTTGCTGAAAAACTCTCTGTCAAATATACCTGCCTATAAAGTAGAGCCGATTAGAAATGGTAATACCGCTTCTATAATACTCCTGAAAAGGTAATTGTTTCAATTAACAGTGACTATACTACTATTACTTATTTTTATGTTAAATTTGCCCAAAAGTAGAACTTCCAGATGGGGATTATTATATTTTGATCGCACTAACAGGCTAAAATAGTAGGTGTGTGACCTCAATTGGCAGACAATAGAGGCAGGTGATATAATCGGCGGCAAGCGAACATTTCATTAAAGGACTTCATTAATTTTTCTGATAGAAAAGAGGGTTAACTCTCATATGAGTAATACCGAACAAGACCAGGCCAACAGCGCCGTTCAGCCTGGCGCTACCCGAATTGAAAAAGATAGTATTGGCGAACTGGCTGTGCCAGTGGAAGCTTATTACGGCGTTCAAACCATGCGGGCCATCCAGAATTTCCCGATTAGTGGTATTCCGATGCCCGCCCGGTTTATCCAGACCCACGCCATGCTCAAACGGGCTGCCGCCGAAGTAAATTACGACCTGGGCCAGCTTGATGAAAAGCTCTACCAGGCCATTGCCCAGGCCGCCCAGGAAATTGAAGAAGGCGGCTTTGCCGACCAGTTCCCGATTGATATTTTCCAGACCGGCTCCGGCACTTCTACCAATATGAATGTCAACGAAGTGCTTGCCAGCCGGGCCAACCAGCTATTAGGCGGCAAACCCGGCGATAAAAGCCCGGTCCATGCCAACGATCACGTCAATATGGGCCAGTCCTCCAATGATACCATCCCAACTACCCTCTATCTGAGCGCCCTGATTGCCATCGAGCAAGAGCTTCGACCGGCCCTGAAAGTGTTGGAAGAATCGCTGCGTAAGAAATCCACCGAGTTCTGGGGCGTTATTAAAACCGGGCGCACCCACTTACAGGATGCCACCCCGATTCGGCTGGGCCAGGAATTTCTGGGCTACGCCGGGCAAATCGAACGCGCCCAGAAGCGGCTGGATGTTGCCAAACGCGAATTGAGCGAAGTAGCCCTGGGCGGGACTGCCGTCGGAACCGGGGTCAATATGCACCCGGAGTTTGCCAGGCGAGTTCTGGAAAAGTTAAGCGGCTGGATTGGCCTGGAAATCCGCGAGAGCGACAACCATTTTCAATCTCAGAACGCCATTGATGGGGCAGTCCTGGCAAGCGGCGTAATGAAAACTATCGCGGTCAGCCTGATGAAAATTTCCAACGACTTTCGCTGGATGGCCTCCGGTCCACGGGCCGGGATTGGCGAAATTATTGTCCCGGCTATCCAGCCCGGTTCGTCCATCATGCCGGGAAAAGTCAACCCGGTAGTGGCCGAATCGGCTACTATGGTTGCGGCCCAGGTCTTTGGCTACGACACAACTATTACTTTTGCCGGTCAGTCGGGTAACTTTGAATTAAACGTTATGCTGCCGGTAGCGGCCTATAACTTGTCGGAGCAAATTCGCCTGCTGGCAAACACCTGCCGCAACCTGGCGGTTCAATGCGTGGACGGTATTATCGCCACCGACCAGGGCATGAAGATGCTCGAACAGGGACTATTACTGGCGACCCCACTGGCCCCGGTAATCGGCTACGATAAAACCGCCGCGATTGTCAAAAAAGCTCTGAAAACCAACCGGACTATCCGCGAAGTCGCTGCCGAGGATAGCGGTCTGCCCCAGGACCAACTGGATATTTTGCTGGACCCGGCGGCTATGACCGAACCGGGGGGGCCACAGACCGGCGGCAGCAGCGGCTAGAATCAGTCCCGGTTTGTAACCCTCAAATCAGGTTGAACAAGTACGCTAAAAAGAGTCTTTTCAAAGTAGAGGAGAACCCCATGAACCAACAAATGCTACCAGCCGGAACCTTGCAAGACCAGGTAGCGATTATAACCGGCGGCGGAACCGGGATGGGTAAGGCTATGGCCCTTACTTTCTCCCAACTGGGCGCAAAAATTGTGGTTGCCAGCCGCAAGTTGGAAAACCTGGAGGCAACCGTCCGGGAAATCGAGGCAGCCGGTGGGGAAG
>JAYSYV010000692.1:0-1513 GCA_043727245.1 Chloroflexota bacterium
CCAGGCCGTGCGAACGCCAGTAACTGAGAAAACTCCCGCATGCTTGATGTTTTGTTTCAGAAAAATAAGTACAACTGGGATCGTTGGTCGCGGCTACCGACTTGAAAGCAGCGGTATTAAGCAGGTTGCGACGTTGTGCGTCAGTTACGCCCAACCGACCTAGCAGCACTTCATAAGGTGTTCCCCGGTTCTCAGGGTGATATTCGTAGCGCTGCCGCTCGAAATACTGAACGGTATAGACCTGGCCGGTATCCCGGTTTAGTTCGCCAAATTCTTCGGTCCGGGAATAGCCAAAAACAGCGAGGCCGCCATTTTTATCCCAGAAATTTTTGAAGCCGTTCGCCAGGGTATGACCTGTCTCTTAAAAGTAGTTTTGGGTTTGTGTTATATCCGTGGGCGGTTGGGAAATAGTCGGTAGAAATGATGAAACAGGTGCTGCATAAATCTGGTTAAACACTTTGAAAACCAACTTGCCATCACGGGCCAGGATAACACAGTTGGGGTCATTATTAAATATCAAATTAAAAGGCAATAAAACGCCGGTCGTCAAATCATATTCCTGATAGCCCGGTAAAATACCTTCATTTCCAGGCACACCGGGTTGAAGATTCAGCCAAAAAATGTAGCGGCCATCGGTGGTCACTTGTGAAAACTGGTATTGATAATTAGAAATAACGGTTTTACGTTCGCCCGTTTTGAAATTAATAAATTTGAGGTCGTTGCCAACCGAATAAACCAGCAGATCATTTTTCAAGTCAAAATTACCAATATCTTTAGAAGTATTGCCACTCTCAAGGAGAGTTTGTTGACTATCCCCAATCTGGATACTGTAGAGAGACCATCCCCTGGGTGATGGGCCTCCAATGGCCGTATTCAAGAAAATCAACCGGTTGCCATCAAAAGATAAAACCGGGCTTAAGGGGCTTGGACCTACCGAAATGGCCGGTTCCATCGTCCGAATATTACGGGCCAGAAAACCCTGCGTCCCGGTGGGCCAGACCACCCAATCGCCTGAAATCCTGGGTGGGCCACCCTCCCCGATTATATCTTCCTTGCCGGTTGCCAGGCTTTTAACATGAACCTTAAAAGAACTGTCGGATGAGTTGGGATCTTGCGCCATCCAAACTATATTGTCACCATCCACATCAGGATTGAACTGGGTAGTAGGGCCGGTCGCTACGGGAAACTCCTGCCGGTCGGCCAGTTTAGCGGCATAAACATCCAAGTTTTGAGAACCGGCATTGGCTCTAGCTTGCCAGACTACCGTCTTCCCATCGGTACGAACACCACCTTTTTCTCCTGGCGAGGAAGTAAGCTGGGTAATTAAATTGGAATAATAACTGGCCTGGGCCGGTCCAACTGAACTAAAAAATAACCCGAACAGCAGAATAGTTAAGAGGCTAAAAGTAAACCTGACTTTGTACATACCTGTCCTCCAAATCAATTGCAAACACCAATTGAAATAAGCGGGAAAGAACTACGTAGAAACTGGACAAATTCTGAATGCTGCTTA
>JAYSYV010000693.1:0-1512 GCA_043727245.1 Chloroflexota bacterium
TTTATTTCTCCCTGCGCTTAATGAAAATTAAAAGCGTAGGGTTACATTACTCGTGATGCAAAAGAGCTGTCAAGGTTACATTTTAGGTGATGACATGCGTCATCTAGATGGCAGCTCTGGATTATAATCTTTCCTATTCTACTTTTCTACTTTCTTTAGGCTGGTATAACCCTGCACCTCGTAGCGCAACTGCTCGGATAAATTCTTATTTCTGGCCTGCGCTTCCAAATTTTGAGCCATTACTTCAGCTTTAACCTTGCTACAAATTTTTGCTTCAACTATCCGGGTATCATATTTTTCCAACCCGTTACCATGAATAGGTAGCGTAGACTGGTAAAGATGTTCCACTACCCGGTAAAATACCCTTGTTTCAAAGTTACTTTCTTCAGTCTTTTTGCTATTGTCTCGGTTCTCGATTAGGTGTGATATGTCTGGGATATGTAGTTCGTTTTGTTTCTTACTACGTCGACTGGGCCGGGGATGATACTCTTCTCGCACGAACTCGATCACATCTTCTTCCGCAACATCCCACTCGGTTCGCCGGATATGCATGCTGCCTTCCCCTTTACGGACCCCTCTCAGGCGGCCGGTAGCGCAGGCTTTACGAAGCGTATTTGGCGCTATCTCCTGGCTCAAGATAACTTTTACGCGTTGGGTGGCTTCTTGTAGATTCATTGTTTTAATAAGTGCCTTAATTGAATATAGTTATCACTCTGACAGCTATTATAGTTGCAGACTTTTATTTCGTCCAGACACTAAATACCCCTTTTAGGAGTTATTAAAACCAGGCCAGGAATAATAATTGCCCTTAAGCTGGATTACTCTGCTCAGCTTTCTTCTGCTTGGCTTCTTGCTCTAGCTCCAGGGTCGTTATATGGGTTGTTAACACCCGGATAAACGGCTGAAAAGTCTGGCCGTTGATACCGGCTCCAATCTCACCTTCTATTAAATACCGACTGTTTGGGTTGAGGCTTTCTTTAATCTTATTGTACTGCTTTGTCGTAAACCAGACCTTTACCAGAGTTTTTTCAAGGACCGGCAATCCTTTAGCGGGGTTAGCACCCGGTTCGATCTCAAACATCAATTCCATCACTTCGGCCAGCCCCTGAGGAGCTACTTTTAGCTGGCTGCCAGGCATAGGGCTGCCGGTAATAACCACTTTACCCCGGCTGGGTTTTACACCCTGCTCACCCGCTTCTGGAGCACCTTCAACTCCAACACCTGGTACTTTTATGGTAGAACTACCAGCCTTTGCAACCGCTGTGTCCATTAAAGAGCTGGAAATATTACCGGCACTTCTTTTTTGCCCGCTTTCCTCTGATCCATCAACTTGTTTCGGGCTACCGTTTCCTTTAGAAACTTTACCTGGGTCAGATTCATTTGTTTGGCTCTCTGCGTCGCTTGTAGTATTCTGAAGGGTCACTTCCGGTAACCATGGTACGCGCAGGTCTTCCCAGGCCAGTCTTATCCGGGTGACATACCCTCGCATCAGAAAGAAGAATACCCCTCCCG
>JAYSYV010000694.1:0-4890 GCA_043727245.1 Chloroflexota bacterium
GGAAGCGGCAGTTTGAGCCGTTTTTTCTTGATGGTTCGCAGGATTATATTAACCAGTTCGGTGTAATTGTAATACTCCGGCCCGCCCAGTTCGATAGCCCGGCCTACTTTATCATCACTTTCCGCCGCCAGAATGGTCGCTTTTACGACATCATCCACAAAAATAGGCTGGAAGCGAGCCTTACCGCCGCCGATTAAAGCGGCCACCGGCAAAAGCTTCATAATCCTGGCCTGGGCCTCGAAAAACTCCGACCCTTCCCCGAAAAGAATACTCGGTTGCAGAATGACCCATTCCAGCTTGCTCTTACGGGCGGCTTCTTCCATCAGCCAGCGTGTCCGCATGTAACTGCCTTCTTTGCCCTCGACTGTACCCAGGCCGCCTCCCAGAATCAGGCGGCGTACTCCGGCTTTTTCGGCGGAGGCCACAGCGTTACGAGTGCCTTCAACATTTACTTTCCAGTAGATATTATTGGTATTTTTAATATTACCCGTAATTGCCGCAAAATAATAGAGAGTATCTACGCCAACCATAGCCCGGTCCAGCGAGTCGCGGTCCAGCACATCGCCTTCCACTATTTCCACATCTTTAATCCCGGCTAAAACCGTTTGCTTACCCGGTCTGACCATGGCCCGAACTTCTCCCGGATATTTTTCGGCCAGTTGCTTAACCAGATGCTTTCCGATAAAGCCGGTGCTGCCTATTACCAGATTCATGTAGCTACTCCTTTTTTTTTACCTCGTTAAACGTAGAACGTAGAACATGAAAGGCTGCTCCAAATCATTCCTCGCTTCGGGTCAGAATGACAAAGTTTCTGTTTTTCCTTACTCGTTTCAGCACCTCAACATATCATAATTTCAATTTACGTTCTTCGTTTCACGAGAGATTTTGCGAGCGAACGGCTTTATAGTACCAGCCCTGGAGCCGGATAGCGTTTACATCAAGTAATAGTTACATAGACTTAGCAGGATTTGCTATTAAATAAGTCACACAGAGATACACAAAGGAAAATATTGCGAAGACTGCTAATGATGGCGTATAATAACCCTAAAGCGTAAAAGTTTATTTACCGTCGGAGTTACATAGTTTTCGATCCAACCTGATAAAGTTTAATCACTGAAGTTAATGAACGACTCGGTTAACGAAAGTGAAATATTAAACCATTGCATTGACGTAGTTTTGAGCCAATGTTATACTTCTCAGGAGAGGTAAATCCGTCAAGCATTTCTCTTTACAAAAACCAAAATCAAATAACTGAGTCGTGTTACACAAGCTAAATATTCCCGAATGATTTCCTAACTGGAGTTCTGGCTTCAAGGTTGAAAGCTGAATTGGGTATTAGTTGTTTTGACCCTTAACCCTGTGGTTCCCTGGAGGAGTCTGATATGGTAGTCGGCGAAACTATTGAATTGTTTATAGTCTTTGCAATGGTAATCATTTCTATTATTATCGTTATCCTGATGCAGAAGGCTACGGGAGGCGTTGATAACGAAGAAGAATGATTAATGACAAGCTCCAGAAAAACGCCGATATTCGCTTTGCCGAATCGGAGGACCAGGCTTACCCCACCGAACTGCCCGATACCGAATGGTTTCGGACTAATGTCCCCTGTCAATACACCTGCCCGGCCCATACCGATGTGTCTAATTACATTGGTCTGGTGGCTCAGGGCCGCTTTGACGAAGCTTACATTCTCAACCGTCGGGACAACGTTTTCCCAGGGGTACTGGGCCGGGTCTGTGCGCGGCCCTGCGAAAGCACCTGCCGCCGGGGTCTGATTGATAAAACAATCCGCATCTGCTGGCTCAAACGCTCGGCCAGCGACTTCCGGGGCGATAAATTCTTGCCCAAGAAAGCCCCTGTTACCCGTAAAGAAAAAATAGCCATTATCGGGGCCGGTAGCGCCGGTCTTGCGGCGGCTCGCGACCTGGCGATTATGGGCTACAAAATAGTTGTCTACGAAATGTTCCCCGAACCAGGCGGCATGATGGTCGGTGGGATTCCCATCTGGCGCTTGCCTCGCGATGTGGTCCAGAACGAAGTAGACGAATATTTTAACGCGTTAGGGGTCGAAATCCGGCTCAATACCAAAATCGGCTACAAAGACGATATTCCGCTTAGTGAATTATTGGCCCGGTTTGAAGCGGTAATTATGGCTCCAGGTTCGGCGATTCCTGCCGAAATTGGTCTCCCTGGCGAGAACCTCAAAGGTTACGAGTACGGCTTGCCCTGGTTGGAAAAAATCAACTTCCATCATCCCGAAGATGCTTCTTTTGGCAAGCGGGTGGTTGTCCTGGGGATGGGCTTTACAGCTATGGACTGCTGCCGGAGCGCCAAGCGAATGGGCGCGGATGATGTAACAGTGGTTTATCGCCGGACCCAGTTGGAAGCGCCGGTCGAAGAGTACGAAATCGAAGAATGCGAACTGGAAGGTATCAAATTTATCTATCTGTCGGCCCCCCTTGAAGTGGTCGGGGACGAAGACGGCAAAGTTACCGGCATCAAGTTCATTCGCAACAAGCTCGGTGCGCCGGACAAATCGGGCCGCCGTTCGCCGGTGGCGATTGAGGGCAGCGAGTTTATCATCCCGGCTGATGTGGTTATCCCGGCGACCGGCCAATGGAACGATACCAGTTGGATTGACCCCGAACTCAAGGTCGAACTCCAGCGCAACGGCAACGTCAAGCGCGACCCTGAAAGCTGGATGACCAACGTGCCGGGCCTGTTTGCCGGAGGCGATTATACCGAAGGCTCTCGCAACCTTATCGCGGCTATCGCGGACGGCCACAAGGTCGCCAACGGTGTCCACGAGTTCCTGACCGGCCAGAAACCGCCCCGCCGCCGCAGCAGCCACGAGATTATGGAAGTCTGGCGGCGCAGCCTGGACTATGAAAAAATCGAGCGCCAGGAAATGCGTTTTCTGGAACTGGATAAACGCTTCCCCGACAGTATTGTCGAAGCCCTGAGCCGGGAAGCCGAGATTGGCTTTACTCGCGAAATGGCGATGAAGGAAGCCACCCGCTGTCTGCAATGCGCTTACAACATTCTAATAGATAGCGACCTGTGTATTCTGTGTGCTGCCTGTGTGGATGTATGCCCGGAAAAGATTATTCGCCTGGTTCCGCTCAAAGAGTTGGGTGGGGTAGCGGGCGCGGACCAGTACCAGACCGACCCGGCTATGGCCGAAGCCCAGACGCTGTTGTTGGATGAAAACGAATGTATTCGCTGCGGGTTGTGTGTGGTGCGCTGTCCGACTCAGGCCATCAAGATGGCTCGTTTCCAGTATAGCGACCCGAAGGCGCACTGGTACGTCAGTGAACCGGGCTTGAGCGCCCCGATTCCAAAGTAGGTTGAACCGATTGGACAAAACTAGAGGAGCTGCTTAAGCGATGGCGACAAAGAAAACTTCTCCCCGGCGTAACCCATTAGACCAGGTAATGCAAGCCAGTGCAGCTTTTGGCTTCCGGGTCTATAAAAGTGTATTCCGGCATAGCTGGCCGGATAGCGCCCGTACGCGGTCTCTGGCGACTATGAGTAACGTCTTTTTGCACCTGCATCCCACCACCATCCGGCGGGCCTCCCTGAAAGTGACTTACACTTTTTGCCTGGGCGGGCTATCCTTCTTCTTCTTCCTGGTGCTGACCGTATCAGGGGTACTTTTAATGTTTTACTATGTACCCTCCGTAACCCAGGCTTACCAGGATATTAAAGACCTCCAGACGGTAGTATTCGCGGGCCAGTTCTTGCGGAATATGCACCGCTGGGGCGCTCACGCAATGGTGATTGTCGTCTTTCTCCATATGTGTAGAGTCTTTTATACCAGAGCGTACCGGCCACCGCGAGAGTTTAACTGGGTTGTCGGGGTGCTGCTACTGGTTCTGACCTTCCTTTTAAGTTTTAGCGGCTATCTTCTGCCCTGGGATCAGTTATCCTTCTGGGCGGTGACGGTCGGTACGAACATCGCAAAAGCAACCCCGTTTGTCGGGCCGGAAGCGCAATTCTTGCTGATTGGCGGTTACGAAATCGGTCAAAATGCCCTCATCCGGTTCTATACCTTGCACGTCATAGCCCTGCCGCTGGCGGCGGCGGTCCTGATCGCGGTTCACTTCTGGCGCGTCCGCAAAGACGGCTTCAGCGGCGGACTTTAGACTTATAGCGAAGGCGCGGGAGCGCCTTCCAGACCTACCCCTGATACTTCATTTCTGAACTAAAGGAGATCGTTTATGGCCGACACCAGCCAGGAACGCCAGGCTAAACAAGAACAGGCTCAAGCCGCCTCGACGGAGAATAACCGCCGGGCCGAAGCTCGCCGCCGTCACGATGCTTCTAATCCCCTGGATAAAGCGCGACCGCACCGTTTATTAGCGGTGGTTAAGAAGGAAGCAAGCTTTATTCCTACTAAAGAGCCTTCCACCATCGTCCATGTCTGGCCGCATCTGTTGATGATCGAGTTTTTGTGCGCTATCGTCTTTACGGTGACGCTTTTCATCACATCGGCTTTTATTAACGCCCCGCTGGAAGACCTGGCAAACGCCGAAAAGACACCAAACCCGTCCAAAGCCCCCTGGTACTTCTTGAACCTGCAAGAACTGCTGCTGCATATGGATGGCGGTCTGGCCGGGGTAATCGTGCCGACGGTTGTGCTACTTTTAATCGCCCTGGTCCCTTACTTTGACCTCGGGCCGGGCCAGATAGGCCGCTGGTTTACCAGCGAACGCGGCAAGGCAGTCGTTATTTTTAGCTCGGTTTACACCTCTTTCTGGCTTTTCTTCCTGATTGCCCTGGACGTTTTCTTCCCGGTCAAGACAATGATGAAAAGCCTTTTCCCAGACGCTTTGGGTAGAGGTATATTAACCCAGATTAAAGTCCCGATTCCTGGTGGCGACCCCACTT
>JAYSYV010000695.1:0-14747 GCA_043727245.1 Chloroflexota bacterium
TCGACCGGACTGCCTGGATAATCTTCCCCCTGGCGACCACACTCATGGAAAGGTCTATCGAAAGCGGATCGCCGGAAGCTGTAGGGAAGGCGATTGCCAGGGGATTAGTGCCCAGGTAAGCTTCTCGCCCACCCCAGGCCGGAATAGCTGGTGGTGAATTAGTGGTGCAAATCCCGACCAGACTGGCCCGTGCAGCCATGTGAGTGTAATAAGCTGCCGCACCAAAATGATTACTATGGCAGGCTGTCACCGAAGCAATCCCGACTTCCCTGGCCTTGCGAATAGCTGTGGTCATCGCCGTCACGCCAACCACCTGTCCCAACGCATTCCCCCCGTTTATTGTGGCGGTGCCCGGCCCGGTTTCTTCAACCCTGACCTGGGCCGCCGGGTCAATCTGTCCTCGCTCAATAGCACTGAGATAGATAGGTAGTCGCATCACGCCGTGCGAACCAGTCCCCTCTAAATCGGCCTCTACCAGGACATCAGTGCACTCCTGAGTGTGTTTGGCTGGCACTCCGGCCTTGCCCAGGAGTTGGATACAGGTATTTCTTAAATCTTCGGCTTGAACAAGCATGCTATTTTTCCCGGCTTCAGGTTGTCTTGTGGAAATTATATAAATAAAAGTGCAATTTTTCAGGCCAGGACTAAAGAGTTAACTGGTTTACCTTCCAGAATCTGCCTGACAGATTGGCAGACCAGGCTGGCAGTCCGGGTTTGGCTTTCATGGGTAAGCCCGGCCACGTGGGGAGTCACGATCAGGTTGGGGAGTTCCTGCCAGGAAACCGGGTCCGGCGGCTCCTGGGCAAAGACATCCAGCACCGCCCCACCCACTTTGCCTTCCCGCAAACGCTCGACCAGAGCCTTTTCATCCACTATATGGCCCCTGGAAGTATTAATCAGCACGGCGGTCGGCTTAAGCCTGTCCAGTTTCCCGGCGTCTAATAAGCCGCGTGTTTCTTTAATAAGTGGCACGTGAATACTTATATAGTCAGCCTGGGCTAAGACTTCTTCCAGGCTGACCAGCTTTGTTCCGGTCTCGGCCACCGCCGCTGAAGTATCCAGTAAAATTGGATCGTAAGCCAGAATTTGCATGTTAAAGGCTCTGGCTCGCAGGGCCACCCGCATACCTATGTCGCCTAACCCGATTAAACCGAGCGTCTTGCCGCTTAATTCGCTGCCGTAAAAGAACTCGCGCTTCCAACCGCCCTCCAGAACATGCCGGGTGGCCGGGCCGAAGTGGCGAGCCGCCGTTAGCATTGCGCCCAGCACATACTCGGCGACGGCGATGGCGTTGGCGCCCCGCCCGAAAACAACTGGTAGCTGGCGCTGGCGGGCGGCGTTCAGGTCAATATTATCCAGGCCGACCCCCAACCGCCCGACTACCTTCAGAACCGGGCATCTTTCAAGCATTTCGGCCGTGACCCTGGTCTGGTTACGGACTATTACAGCATCAGCTTCTTTGAGAAGAGCCGGTAATTCGGGGGAACACCACAGGGCCGGGTCATAAATTACCTCGGCGGCCGGTTCCAATACCCGAATACCTGCCCGGTCGATCATTTCTGTAATAACTACCCGCATTTGAAACCGTTCCTTCTCATTGGCGACTACTCTTTTTAACCGGTCTAAGCGCTGCGATACAGTTTGGTTAAAACAAACTCGCGGTGTCCCAGGACTTCGGCGCAGGTCATCCGGCCATTAGCGGTGCGATATAGCATCTCCATTAGTTTGTCACCCGCCTGGACCAGAGTAAGTTCACCACTCAAGATGCCACTGACATCCACATCTATGTGTTCGCTCATGGTCCGAGCGGTTTTGGGATTGGCCGTGACCTTGATTACCGGCTCAATCGGATTGCCGATAATATTGCCCTGACCGGTGGTAAAAATATGAATCGAAGCCCCGGCTGCCGCCATCAGGGTGACACATTCTGCCGCCGCCGACGAGGTATCCATAAAATAAAGTCCACGTTCGGCCGGTTGGCCGTCCGGGCCGCTGGGGGTTTCGGCCGGTTGTAGCACCCCGACTACTTTTGACTCCCGGCCCATTTTCTGGACATTACCCAGGGCTTTTTCTTCAATGGTAGTAAGACCGCCTTTGATATTGCCCTCGGTGGGCTGGGAACCGAGCAAACTGACGCCCTGGTCCTCGATAAATTTGATGTAGCTGCTGTGGATTTCCATAAAGGCATCCCTGACGGCAGGGGTGGCGCAGCGGTCGGCGATCAGGTTTTCGCCGCCGGTTACTTCGGAGGTTTCCCCGAAATAAACGATGTTCTTCATGCCGGTCAGGCGGTCCACCACGTTGCCGCAGGTCGGGTTGGAGGCCAGACCGGAAGTAGTATCTGACTCGCCGCATTTTACGCTGATTGTAAGTTCGGCCAGGCTGACATCTTCTCGCCGCAACTCAGAGGCATATTGTAAAAATTCGGCCGCCTTGCGCGAAGCGTGGGCAATGGTCATAATGTCGCCCACTTCTTCTATTGAAAAACCGGCCACTGGTTTACCCGTACCGGCGATACCGTCCACGATGCGTTTTGTCCAGACCGGTTCAATCCCGATAACAATTACGGCGGCTACATTGGGATTTCGGCCTGTGCCAATCAGGGTCCGAAAGTGCAATTCCAGGTCTTCCCCGAACTGTAACCGCCCGTAAGGGTGAGGCAAGGCCATAACGCCGGGCACGTTAGAGGCTACATGTTCGCAAGCAGCATTAGAAAGATCATCTACCGGCAAAATAATGACATGGTTTCGGACGCCAATTTGACCGTTTTGCCGTTTGTATGCGTAAATCGTTGGAATATCCATTCTCTCTATCCTGTCCTTTACCTGAATTATTTGATTTCCACTATCTGACCATTTTCAGACCGCGCCACCGATTTCTTCCAACGCAAGCTTTGCAGGTTCTGGACATGGACGTGATCGCCCGCTTGAATGTCGGTGGAAGCTTCACCAATAGCAACCCCGTATTTAATTACTCTGGTGCCTTCTGGAATATCCTGCAGGGCTACTTTATGCCCAAGCGGCACCACCTGACGGGTCTTTATGTGGATGTACCGGCCATTTTCCATTATCAGGGCTTCGACCTCACTATCGGCCGGTACATCTTCCACGGCCACCCCAACCATGTCATCAGGGGCGTGAACTAAAAATTTATGCCTGGCTACCATTACTCTTTCCTTTTCTTAATGCCCTTCCAACTTGTCATAATTATGGGGCGTAATTTTGCTCACCGGGCCGGTATTTCGCTCTGGAAAATCCTTCAACAACCTGCATTGTCCATCATCCCGCAGGGTTTTCCTCTATATAAGGAAATTATAGTAATTTCCGGCTCAAAGTGATTATCGGCCGTGAAAACAGTCCAAAAACAAGCCCCGGAAATTCCCTAGCAGTTAAGTTTTCTTTCACATTTGCAAAAGAATTACGTTGCCAGGCTTATCAGATAGACAACCGGAGCCTGAATAAGACCCCGGCTATCTATAAATTCAGTTTTCCCGGCCTGGGCAGAAGTAGATTTTTATTTGAACTTAGCCAAAATCTCCTCGGTCTTGGTCTGCATCTGCTTTACCGCATCCTTGGGGGTCACTTGCTTGCTAAGCACTTTTGTAACCAGGTCTTGAATCACCTCGCTCGAAATCTGTGGGTAAGCCGGAGTTACCGGCCGGGGCTTGGCGGTAGCAAAAGCATCGGCCAGAATTGACGAGGCTGGGTTGGCAGTCTTGATTTCCGGTTCGTTGAAAGCTGATTTCAAGGCAGGAAATACTCCTTCGCCTACGGCCAGAGTCTTTTGTGAGTCAAGATTGGTCAGGTATTCAATGTATTTCCAGGCTGCATCGGGGTTTTTACTGGTGGAGCTGATTGAAAGGTTCCAGTTCCCCAGTGTTCCAGCCGATTTTTTACCCGCCACGGCTAATACCGGCACTGCTCCCCACTTGCCTTTTACCTTAGCGTCAGCTTTTTCAAAATCTGAAATCGCGCTAGCAAAAGCACGGGCAAAGACGGTGTTACCCTGGGCAAAAGTGGCCTGCAGGTCCGGTCCCTTAAAGGTTATAACCTTGTCCGGGGTAATCTTCTTCGTGTAGATAGCATCCAGCATCCACTGAAGACTGGCTTCAGCTTCAGGGCTATTCACCAGGACTTTCCCGGTGGAAGAATCCCAAAACTCACCTCCAAAGCCCCAGAGTAGTTCCAGCCACATAGCGCTCAAACCTTCATTCTTAAAACCGGCAAAAGTATAGCCGTACATATCAGGGGTTTGCAGCTTGGCAGCCATATCGTTCATCTCATCGAAAGTCTTAGGCGGCTGCAACCCGGCTTTATCAAGGATGTCTTTACGGTAAAAGAGTAACCCTACATTCTGGTACCAGGGCACTCCATAAACCTTGTCCTTGAAGGTAGTTGCCAGTAGCGAACCCTCGAAGAAGTTTTTACGAATATCGGCCGTGACATATTTATCCAGGGGAGTTAAGTAACCAGCCGAAGCAAATTCAGGTGCCCACGGTATATCGGCGGCGATAACGTCATAAGTGGCATCCTTGGCTCCGAAAACAGTGACGAACTGGTCGTGCAACTTCTGGCTGTCGTTGGCGAATTCCTGGAAATCTACCGTTACCGGGGTAGCTTTGGCGTTAAAAGTGTCGGCCAGCTTTTTAGCGGTGCCGCCGCCTTTGGTGGAAGCCCAAACTACCTTACCACTGCCTCCAGTTGCACCGGTGGCCGTAGTGGCAGCCCCACTGGCAGCGGTAGTTGCGCTGGCAGCAGCCGTGGTGGCAGAGCTGGCAGCAGCCGTGGTACTGACAGCCGGAACAGCCGTGGGGTTGTCACCGCAAGCAGCCAATAGAGCCGCGCTGGAGACTCCCAGTCCCATCAGGCGCACCATTTTTCGCCGGGAGATGGCCTTTTTATTCTCGTCCATGAGTAATTTCCTCCTCTTTGAAAAGCCCGTATTTTAATTGCCTTAGCAACCATACGGCGTGTCGTAAATAGCCAACTGAAGTAAACGGGATCAGCCTCTCTCTTCCTCGCGATTACCCAGTAATTTGATGTAGATGATGGCAATTATCAGGATGTACAGAAATGTTATTACCGCCAGACTGGAACCAAAGCCGAAATTCTGTTTACGGAAAAGTTCTTGATAGGTCATGTAGTTAAGGGATTCAGTGCCGAAGCCGCCTTCGGTCAGTACATAGACCAGGTCGAAAATGCGCAAAGCGTCAATTGTGCGGAAAATCAAAGCCACCAGGATGGTCGGCCGCAGGGCAGGCAGGGTTATACTGTGGAACTTTTGCCAGGCCGTAGCCCCATCCATTGTGGCGGCTTCGTACAGGTCGCCGGGAATGAGTTGCAGCCCCGACAAAAGAATCAAGGCTACGAAAGGCGTCGATTTCCAGACATCAGCCACGACTACAGCCCAGAAGGTCAGGTTCTGGTTGGCTGTCCAGAGTTGATCTTCCTTGATAATTCCCAGCCCTTTAAGGGTGGAATTGAGGACGCCAAACTCGCTGTTGTAAATCAAACCCCACATGCGAGCCACTACCACGGTCGTAATGCTCCACGGAATCAGGACGATAGCCCTGACAAAGCCTCGGCCTCTAAAATTTTTGTTCAGAACCAGGGCTACCCCCAGGCCCAACAAAAATTCCAACCCAACCGAAAACACCGCAAAGCGAGTGGTAAAGCTAAAAGCATCTATCAGACGAGTTGAAATATCTTGCTTGGTGAATGCGTCTACATAGTTTTGAACTCCGACGAATTCCTCCGGCCGGTTGGCGATTCGTTTATCAATATCGTGCAGACTGAACCAAAAAGTCTGGGCTATTGGGAAAAATACCACCAGGGCTATGATCAATATGGCAGGCAGCACCATCAGGTAGCACATTAACTGCTTCTGACTCAGGTGAAGCCAGCGCCGGGTTTGCGACCTTACTTGGGCTTCCGCTTTTACTTGTTCTAGTGCCATACTGTTACCCTACCTTTTCCCTGCGCGGTATACCGCCATTCAAGTAGCTTATACAATGAACCGGTTTAAATATTGCTGGCTGAACAACAGCCCCCGCTGCACTTTATCCAGGCTCCCTTCCCAGATGGGGTCTTCGTGTTCGATACTGACCGGGCCGTCGTAGCCGACCTCATATAACGTGTTGATGAACTTGCCCCAATCGACCTGGCCCAACCCTGGTAGGCGGTAGCGCCACCAGCCTTCGCCCAGGAAACCGGCCTGGTCCAGCCGGTCCTTCAGGATTTCAGAGTCTTTGGCCTGGGCTAAAAATACTTTGGAGCCGAACTTTTTGAGGGCTGCGATATAATCTATGCCCAGCCACAGCAGGTGAGACGGGTCGAAATTAAGACCCAGCAGGGGCGATGGGAGGATGCTGAATACTTCTTCCCAGACTTCCGGGGCAAAAGCGATATTGTAGCCGCTGGGCCACTCGTCCAGCATCGGGCAATTTTCGATTGCCACCTTGCGTCCGTGTTCTTCGGCGTAGCGCATCATTTCCGGCCAGTATTTTTTGACTAACGCAAAGTTAGCTTTGACCGGTAAAGTGTGGTCCCGCCCGATAAAGGTTGTAACTGCCGCCACATCCAGAGCGGCCGCCGCCGCGACCATATTCTTGAAATGAGCCTGGCTGGCTTGCCTTTTTTGCGGGTCCGGGTGAAGATGCTGCCCGCCCAGGAGCAGGCTGGAAAGTTTTATGTCGTACTTTGCCAGCAAATCCTTTATGCGGTCGGCTTCTCCCCGGTTAGTCGCAACTTTTTGCAGATCGATTTTAAGGGTACGCGGAGCCGTATGTAATTCAATATCCTTAAAGCCCTTTTCCTGCGACCAGCGAAGTTGTTCCTCGAAGGTTAGCTCTGCCAGGCAGGCATTTATGAATCCAATCCTCAATTGGTCTCTCCCGAATGTACATTACTCCTATCAATTGCTTCTAAGGCCGCGAGGGAAACTTTCAGGGCTGCGATACCTTCGGCCGCCCCGGTAAAAAATCCACCCTGGCGAATAGCCCTGGCAAAAGCAAAAATTTCGCTCTGCCACCAGTTCAGCCCGGTGTGTGAAATCTCCTCGGTCGAGCCGTCCTTACAGACGAGGGTTAGTTGCTTGCGAATGTCGCCAAAGATGAGGCCGTCCGGCCCTATAAACTTGTCGCTGCTAATTCCCCAGGCTTTTAGAGCCGGTGGCAGGCCCCAGCTAGTCGAAAATTGGCCTATGTCGCCTGAGCGGTATTTAATGCTTACGGCTGCCGTATCGACTGCCAGTTCGCCCATCCCGCTAACTTCCTCTTTATTAGCTGCGAAAATTTTGCCAAACCCGGTCACGCTGTCCGGTTCGCTTTCAAACAGCCAGCGCCATAGGTCGAAATGGTGACACCAGAAGTCAGCAATCGGACCACCATTGACATTTTTAAGATGCATAACCCGCTTGGGCCGGATTTCCATAAAGTTTTCCGATACCGCCATTACAGGGTGTCCGATCTTTCCGGCGGCTATCCATTCTTTAAGCCGGGCCATCGCCGGGGAATACCGCAGCATGAACCCGACCGCCAGCAGCAAGCCGCTTTTCCGGGCGGCAGCCTGCATGGCTTCGGCCTCGGAGAGGCTTAGAGCCATCGGTTTTTCGCATAGAACGTGCGCCCCATTTTCCAGGGCGTAGATTGTAACCGGGGCGTGAAAGGAAGTCGGTAGGCAGACCGAGACTACATCCGGTTTGGTTTCATTAATGGCCTGTTTGTAATCAAGATAAAGCCCCGTCACGCCGCATTCCTGGCCGGTCTGGTCGAGTCTTTGCCGGACACCTTCTACCAGGGCTACTACCTCGGTTTGCTCGACATTTTGCCAGGCTTTGAGGTGGCGCGCTCCCATGTCACCGGCCCCTACCACGCAGACTCTTAAACCTGTTGTCATGAAAGCTTTCTCCTAACCTTTTACCGCGCCGTTGGTCAAACCGGAAATAATGCGGCGCTGGAAAATCAAGACCAGTACCACCAGTGGAATAGTCAGCATCACCGCCCCGGCGCTGATTTGAGCCCAGGGTTCGTTGGTATCGCTCAGGCCGGTAAATTGAGATACGGCGACCGGGGCGGTAAAAGTAGTGTCGCGGCTGGTGAAGGTCCGAGCGAAAAGGAAATCGTTCCAGGCGTTGATGAAAATCAATATCCCGGCGGTCGCTATACCCGGCACCGCCAGGGGCAGCATTACCCGGTAAAAAGCCGTAAAGGGATGAGCGCCGTCTACTTCGGCCGCTTCTTCAAGTTCGCCAGGCAAATCCCGGAAGAACGCGGCCAAAAGCCAGATGGTCAGTGGCAGGTTAAATGTAATGTAAGGTAGCAACAGCGATGGTAACTGGTTAACCTGTTTCAGGTTGCTAAATAACAGATAAAGCGGCCCGATTACGGCAATACCGGGGAACATTGAAACCATCAGGACAACGGCCAACAGCAGCTTGCGGCCTTTGAACTTCAGGCGTCCCAGCACGTACCCGGCCATTGTCCCGACGGCGATACAGCAGACGGTTGTCAGGGAGGCCGCTACAAAACTGTTCCAGATATTGACTCCAAAGCTACGGCCACTAAAAACGTCGATATAGTTGGAAAATGTAAGCGGGTTGGGAATGAGGTCAGGGGGACGTTTGCGGACATCCGAATCCTGCTTTAAGGAATTGATTACCAGCCAGACGAACGGGCCGGTAAAAACTACTAATATGAGGCCCACAAGGAAGTAAAAGCCGGTCTTCCGGGCATAAAAGCGCACCGGTTTGCCGTTTTTGAAAGAAGTAATCGCCATTGCCACCTCTTTTCCGGGCCTGCTCTAACCTTTCCGGGAAAACCAGGCCGGGTCTTTTCAATTTTATTTACTGCTTGAAATTTCTTGCCCCGCAGAGTAAATGAACTGGTTCAGAGCCAGGGCCGCCGCGCCGACCATTCCTATATCGTCACCGAGGGTACTGGTTGTAACTGCCAACTGATGGTCCTGTCCCGACTGAACCTGCTTGACTACCTCGACCACTTTTTTTACGAATAAGGGTGTCCCGCGGGTGACTCGGCCCGATAAAATTACCGTATCCGGGCTTAAAACCTTTAACAGCGTTATCACCATAAAGCCGAGGGCTTCCCCGGCCCGGCTAATTATCTGAACGGCGTCCGGGTCGCCTGCGTTAGCGGCCTGTAAAACCTGCTCAACCGGTGGCAGGTCATTATCTGCCGACAGAATAAGGGCTAAAATCCCGCGTGGATTGAGTTCAGCGGCTTCCTGGGCATTTTTAACAATAGCCGCTTCACTGGCAATCGTTTCCAGGCAACCCCTGGCTCCGCAGTAGCAGGGCTTGCCCTGGGGGTCCATAATGGTATGGCCGATTTCACCGGCCGCTCCGCCACTTCCCCGGTAGAGCTTGCCTTCCACCAGCAACCCGCAACCGATACCCAGCCCGATATAGATAACAGCAATATTATAAAAATTATGGGTCCGACCGTAGCCAAAGAGAGACTCGGCCATTGCCATGCCCCGGACATTGTTATCGGCATAGACCGGTAGCCCCAGGGCTTGTTCCAGCTTTTGCTTGAGCGGTACATTCTCCCAGCCCAGGCTTAGGGCTTTCAGGTTTATACCCTGCCAGGGGTCAACCAGCCCGACGGCTCCTACCCCCATGCCAATGATAGCCTGGGGCGTTAGATAGTTGCGGCTCATCAAGCTGCGTGTGGCTTCGACTATCCGCTCCAGGGTTTTGGCTGGGTTCGGACTGGGCGGACCGAGCCGCTCCTGGTCTAAAATCTCTCCCTTGAGATTGACCAGACCCACGCGAACAATACGCGGCGTAATATGGACGCCCAGGGTGCGACCGGCGGCTGGGTTGAGGTCAAGGGCCATTGATTTTCGACCGGCCCGGCCTGAGATTTCTTCTTCTTCGCCCACCTCCACCAGCATTCCTTCGTCAATAAGCTGACCGGTCAGGATGGTCAGGGAGGCTGGGCTTAAACGAGTCAGGCGGGATAAGGTCAGACGCGAAACCGGCCCCCGGTTTAAAACCAATCCCATAATCAGCGAACGGTTAAATTGTTTCCCGGCCTGGTGATTCCGGCCTATTTCGAGAACCTTTGACATACCGAAAGCCTTTTCTTTTGAACTGAATAAGACTGTTTAAATCCGAACTACCTCCAACCCAATCAGGTCGGCCCAGGTCTGCAAACTCTCGGCATGGTGCCCGTAGGCCATCACCAGATGATGCTCGTAACCGCCATAAATAATAGTATCGAGTAATTTCTTTGCGCCCGCCAGCGGTCTGACCTCGGCCGTATTTCCGGCGAAAAGTAGTGGCGAATCCAGAGCTTCTCCCTCGGCCAGCAGTAACCGGTAATTACCCTGGCTGTAGCTCAGTCGGGCCAGGGTGACTTCGCCCGGTTTCAGGGCGAACTGGGCCGTTACCCCAATTTTACGGTTGCTGTGAACCCCGGCTTTACGTTCGGACGGTACGGCGGCCAGTGAGAAAGCCGCGTTTCCGCAATGCCACAGAACTATGCTATCCTTATTTTTATCAGCCGCCACCAGGTCGGCCAGGAATACCGGCCTCTGTGAAAGAAATTGCAGGGCTTTCATGGTTACAGCCCCGTGTACGTCCGCTTCACAGGCTGCTACCAGGCCATTTTCCATCAGGGCAGCCAGCACTCCGCAGGCCGCTGCCTGGTGTTCCACAAAAAATTCCGGCCAGCATTTGACGGCTAAAGCCCCAAGTTCATCGCTGGCGGCCAGGTCAGTCAGAGCCTGGTAAGTGCTGGCGGCGGTACACACCACCTGCTCCGGCAGTTCGTCCAACCCGTTCAGGCAACTTCGCAACATGCTCCGCACATCCTGAACCTGACTATCAGGAACTTCATTGGTTGCCCCAAAAACCTGGCTCAGGTTATACATGGTAATCCGGGGACCAATCTCGCGCCAGAGCTTCAATTCATCAAAACCGCTGGGGAAAAACCCTGGCGGGCGGGTTCCCACTACGCCAAGTTTTAAGCCGCGCATAATCTTGTCGAGCTGCAAGGCCCGGTAGCGGCGGTCAATAATTTCTATTACCTCGGCGTCATCCGGCAGTCCATAAACATAATTAAAGTTTTTCCCTCCCGAAGTAAGCGTATAAGCCGCCAGGTTTACTCCGCACAAAGAATTAAGCCGTAAGCGGCCACCATCACCGATGCTGGGTTCCGGTAAAGCCCACAGGGTAGTCGGCACGGCCAGTTCGGAAAAGAAAGCAGTAATTAAACTGGCATCGGTAAAAGTGGCAAGCTGCAAGACCAACATATCTATCCCGGCAGTTTTTAACCGGTGGGCAACCGTAACGGCATCGGCAGGGGTAGTGGCAAGTTCAGGCACTACGGCCAGTTCCGCCCCTGGAAAACTGGCCTGCAAGGTTTTAGATGCGGCTAAATACTGGCGGTTAGCCTCCTCTAAATCAAACTGGACTCGGCCCAACCCGGCAAAACCCATTTTTACTGCGGAAGCTGATTGTTCCATTGAACTCCCTGTCCTGAAGCTAACAGCAAAATTGTCTTAGCCCTTCCTTAACCAGATGCGATTGAACATGCCAAAAATATCAGGTCAAAAACCCTGGATTCAACATGCTTATTTGTGTCCTCAAGATGAGTTTGAACTAAGAAACGAATTTTATAATTTTGGCGAATGTAGTAAAAAAATTGGTTAATTTAATAAACTAATTATAATTGGCATAAAGAGATTTGTCAATACTTATATTGCTGAAATTAAAAATTACCCTTAAATGCTTTTTTGGAGAATATCTAAAACAATGGGGAAATTACTTCCGGCTGCCAATCATCAATTAAAGGCCGGGCATAGGCTAAAAAGGCCGGTGTTACATCAAAGGCCGGACCGATGAAATTAGGAGGTAAAGGTTTTTCCCGGCCGGCAATTTCATTCAGGGGAAGTAAAGCTAAATCCCACTCTGGCTCCTGGATCCGCCGGACCAGGCTTACCATAACATCCGAATTATTATCTAACCCGGCCTCTACTGCTGCGAACCCGGTCTGGATTGCCCACTTCCGGTCTACCTGGCTTGTCAGGTTGCGGCTGCTGCGCTGGATTGTATCGGGCCGAATCTGGCGAGAACGCAAACCCAACCGGTTAATCACCAGTCCGGCCAGGTAGGAAGAAGCACCGCCGGTATAACTGAGCAGTTTTTGCCCACTTTTATCGCGCTCCAGATTTTGGGTTTTCTCAGCCAGAAACTCGCCGGAGGGTTCCCGGACGCCCTCGGCGGTGACTACCAGGCATGTGCCGTTCTGAGTGTGGTACTGCCGGACAGTAGAAAGAAAACCCTCTTCATCAAAAGGTACTTCAGGCAGTAAAATCAGGTGGGGAGCCGAATCCTGGTCGAGCCGGGCCAGTCCAGCCGCTGCCGCCAGCCAGCCGGTGTGGCGGCCCATTACTTCCATAACCGCCACATCGTCAAAACCGCGCATAGTAGATAGGTCCAGGCTAACATCGTAAGTGGTGCGGGCAATAAAGTTGGCAGCGCTACCATAACCAGGCGCAAAGTCGCACCCGCTCAGGTCATTATCAATAGTTTTGGGAATGCCTATTATGCGAAGAGGTATTCCATCAACCCGGTAGCCCACGTGTCTGGTGTATTCATAGAGTTTATGCGCGGCCGCCATCGAACCGTTACCGCCGATCACAAATACCAGGCTAATCCGGTATTGTTGGAAGTGTGCCAGGGCTACTGGTAATTCTTCATCGCTAAGGCGGTCTCGCCCGCTACCAAGGGCCGCCCCTGGCTGAGTTTCAAGGCGCAGCCTTCCTTGATTCCGGTAAGCGGTGAGGGCAACCCATTGCCCATCAATCAGACCCCGCCAACCACTCCGGGCACCCCACAGCTCAGTGATGGCAGGATTTCCCTGGCAAGCTGAAATAACGCCCCAGAGAGAAGCGTTTAATACAGGGCTTGGCCCTCCGCATTGAAGCACAATTGCGTTCATTTACTTTATTATACCCTGCCTCTAACTGACTACTGCTGTGAGAGATAGTTTAGCAAAAATTTGTGATTTTTACCATGACTTGATTATAACAATTTTATAGCTTATGATTCTATTAATCCAAACTTAGACAATACTTAAAAAAGATAAAAAATACCTCTTAGCAAGCTTTCAAAGGTGATTTATCATAAAGTTAAGCGCTTAACTATGCGTTCACCAACCAATTTTACATTTTTATAACGATTCGATAAAATTAATAGGTATTGTCAAGTTAATTTATAGGGCGGGCAATTACAGGAGTGAACTTAATCAAGGCTCTCAATATAGAGTTTAGGCTGGTGATTTGCCCCTCAGGCAGCTATATACAGCTCGGTTAATTCATTCCAACTCTTAAATTGCTCCTGCATTTTGGCACAATAATCCGTGGCACACATCTTATGCCTTTTTGCCCGAAATGCTCTCGGATTGGACCCTGGGCTGATAGAAACCGCTGGACCGGCCCCTGTGACTTAAACCTGCGCATTACTTTCTCTCTTACCCTGGTTGGTTGATGCGAATTCTCAGCTCGGTTATTTAACCTTTTGTGTTGGCGGTGTCCTACCCTGGGGAGCAAATCTTTCCTGGCGGCTCCATAACTCCTCAGCTTATCGGTGATAATTACCCTCGCCAAGTACTCTAAACCCTTTAATAATTTCTTAAAGAACTTTGTGGCGGCCCTGGTATTGCGCCTGGATTGAACCGGAATATCCAAAATTACGCCTTCCTGGTCCACCGTCCGCCATAAATAACACAGTTTCCCTATAATTTTAAGAACCACTTCATCCAAATGCCCTTTACGCCCGGACGTGGGCGACGACAGCGTAGCTCGCTCGCAAAAGTCTGAGTGAATTTGAGGCACCACTGCCGGATCGTTTCGTAACTCACCTCTACCCCAGGCCGCGCCAGCATCATTTCAATTTCCCGAAAGTTGAGAGCAAAGTTGAAGTAGAACCAAACTGCCTCTTCAATAATTTCGGTAGGGTAGCGATGGCTCTTATAAAAAGGCGCGGCCTTAATTTTCTGGGGTTGGGTCAGTTTGGTTTTCAGGTAATTACGCTGCTCTCATCGGTTAGAAAGTTAATACAAGGAATTAATGAGAGTATCTCCCATTTTGCTCTCTACTGCTTTCTAACCTGACAATACCCACAACTAATGTTACAGTAAAATTTCTAAAGCATAAGAGCTTAAAGGCCAGGTTTTCACCTCCAAAAGTGGGGGTACTTGCTAGACAAAAGGAGGTGAATCAAAATCGAACCTGGATGCTATAATGATAAGTATTGTCAAATTATTTATTCTTTGAAGTAAATAACTTTCACCAATTGGGATAATTGGAGAAATTGTAACTTACAATTGGGGTTAAGTCCTTAAAATGAACAAACTCCCCTATTTTACGATCAATAACCTGTTGCCTTTGAATTAACTTGCCAATATCTTGAACACTGTTGGCACAAGTGGAGATTTAAACTGCGTTTAAGTAATCATTACAAAACCATTGATACAATTGACCACAAACCAACGGCCTTAAAGCTAAAAATCAACTCAGGTCCGGTAACTCGTCTGGCCCTGGTTGCTCTGGCCTATCTCGGTTTGACCGGCCTATTTACCTTTCCTTTGATTCTCAATTTAACCTCAGGACTGCCAGGACAATTACTGGAAGATCGCGACCAGAACCTGTGGAACCTCTGGTGGGTTAAAGAGAGTATTTTGCATCTGAGAAACCCCTTCCACACCGATTATATTTACTATC